>NZ_JBHXMP010000018.1:67713-94500 GCF_042720415.1 Agromyces sp. NPDC058484
CCCTTGGTTGGCGGGCGCGGTGTTTCTGCCTCTCCCACCGGGGGCGGGGCGGCGGGCCGGCGCGGCCGCCAACGGGGGGCGCGCTTTTTTTGGGGGGCCGGGGCGCGCCCCGGGGCGCCCCCCCCGCTCCCGTAGCCCAATCGGCAGAGGCAGGCGACTTAAACTCGCCTCAGTCTGGGTTCGAATCCCAGCGGGAGCACCGTCATGGACTGCCGGGTGTATCGGATGCCTCTCCGCCGAAGCGAGGAGATCGGCGACTCCGAGGAGGTCCGGCCGGGTGTTATGTCTCGGGACATCACAAGAGGTCCGGCCGAGGGGATCGTCCTCGGGACGCAGTTCTCCTCGAAATCGCGCGAATGGGGCCGTGGACCGCGGGCTCAGGAGAGCAGGTCGAGCCTGCGGAGGATGAGCCCTTCGCGGAGCGCCCACGGCGATACCTCGAGCTCGTCGACGTCGAAGGCGCGCATCGCCTCGGAGAGCACGACGGCGCCCGCGACGATCTGGAACGTGCGGTCGGCGGTGATGCCGGGGAGGGCAGGCCGGGCGTCGGCGGGGATCTTGGCCAGCCGCGGCGTCCAGTCGTCGAGCCCTCGGCGGCTCAGCACAGAGCGGTCGGATGACCCGACCCCCTCTTCCACGGTGCCGGCGAGCCGCGCGAGCGACCGGATGGTCTTCGACGAGCCGACGACGTGATCGGGCGAGGGCAGGGCGCGGAACGGGGCGATCGCGTCGGCGATCACCGCGCGTGCGTGGGCGCGCAGGCGATCGACCTGGGCGGGCGACGGCGGGTCGTCGGGGAGGAACTCGATGGTGGACCGGCCGGCGCCGAGGGGGAGCGAGCGCGCGACATCCGGAACCTCGTCGAGCCCGTGCACCAGCTCGAGTGAGCCGCCGCCGATGTCGAAGACCAGGATCCGATCGGCCGACCAGCCGTACCAGCGGCGCACCGCGAGGAACGTCAGGTGGGCCTCTTCCTCGCCCGAGAGCACGCTCAGGCGCACGCCGGTCTCGTCGGCGACCCGGTCGAGCACCGCCTCGCCGTTGGCGGCCTCGCGGATCGCCGAGGTCGCGAACGCGAGCAGCTCGTCGAAGCCGGCCCGATCGGCGGCGGCCGCGGCGGCCGCCACGGCGTCGACGATGGCCAGGACCCCGGCCTCGCTGATCGCGCCGTCGGGCTCGAGGTAGCGCATCAGCCGCAGCACCGACTTCTCGGATGCCATCGGGATGGGGCGCGCCCCGCGATGAGCATCGACGACGAGCAGGTGTACGGTGTTCGATCCGACGTCGAGTACCCCGAGGCGCATGCTGCGAGCGTAGTCGCCGCCGAGTGCGCAGGCGGCCACTTTCGTGCATACTGGTGCGACTGGGACGATCGTCCCACTTGATCGGCGATGGTGACGAGAGGAGGCAGTGTGACCCGCATCCCGGCACCCGAGCGGCGTACCGCGCTCATCGATGCGGCCCTGCGCGTCGTCTCGCATCGCGGCATCGCACACGCGACGACCCGGGCGATCGTCGCCGAAGCCGGCATGTCGCTCGCGAGCTTCCACTATGCGTTCGACTCGCGCGACGAGCTCATCGATGAGCTGATCACCACGGTCGTCGAACGCGAGCAGCAGGCGGTGGTGCCCGACCACGTCGCGGGCGACAGCCTGGCCGAGATCCTCGAGGCGGGGCTCGTCCGCTACTTCGAGCACCTCAGGGCCGATCCCGAGCACGAGCAGGCCATGCTCGAACTCACGCAATACGCGCTGCGTTCGCCCGAGCGGCATCCGCTCGCCGCCAAGCAGTATGCGCGCTACGCCGAGCTTGCAGAGCGATCGCTCGCATATGCGGCCGATCGGGCGGGCGCGCAGTGGCGCATCCCGGTGGCGCAGGTCGCGCGCGTGCTGGTGGCCTTCACCGACGGACTCACCCTGACCTGGCTCGTCGATCGTGACGACGACGCCGCTCTTGCGGTTGCGCGTGCCGCGGCCGACGCTCTCTCGAGATTGGCCGACGAAGCATGACGAACCTCGACGCGGCATCAGGTGCCGCGCACCCCGCCACCGCCGCGCTCGGCGAACCGACGCGGCGCGTGGGGTCCGGCTGGATCGCGTCGTTCGCGACCGTCTGGCTCGGCGTCTGGATGGCGCAGCTCACACCCGTGCAACTGCTGCTGCCCGCCCAGATCGACGCAGAGCTGCACCCCGAGAACTGGGTCGACAGCGTCGTGGCATTCGGGGTGATCTCGGGTATCGCCGCGATCGCGACGATCATCACGTACCCGCTCACGGGCGCGCTCTCCGACCGCACGACGTCTCGATTCGGTCGCCGCCGGCCGTGGATCGTGATCGGGGCGTTCGTCTTCACCGCAGCGCTCATCTCGCTCGGCTTCCAGACGCAGATCTGGGCGATCGGAGTCGTATGGGTGGCGGCATCCGTCGGCTTCTGCATCATGACCGCCGCGCTCACCGCGACGATCGCCGATCAGGTGCCGGTGAACCAGCGCGGCTTCGTCTCGGGGTGGATGTCGGCGCCGCAGGCGGCCGGCATCATCGTGGGGCTCGTGCTCGTGACCGAGTTCGTCACCGACGCGAAGCTCGGCTATGCGCTGCTCGCGGGGCTGCTCGTCGTGCTCGCGGTCCCGTTCCTCCGTCGGCCGGAGCCGCAGCTCATCGCGACCGAGCGCCCGCGCGTCACCGCACGGGGCATCATCGCCGGGTTCTGGATCAGCCCGCGCCGCTACCCCGACTTCGGCTGGACCCTCCTCAGCCGGGTCCTCGTCTCGGTCGGCAACGCGCTCGGCACGAGCCTGCTGCTCTACTTCCTGATGTTCCAGCTCGACGACGAGCACGCCGAAGACGATCTCATCGTGCTGACGCTCGTCTACATGGTCTTCGTGATCGCCGCATCGCTGCTGCTCGGCAAGCTCTCCGACCGGTTGGGCCGCCGCAAGGTGTTCGTCTTCGTCGCCTCGGCGCTGCAGGGCACGGCGGCGCTCCTACTCGCCCTCTTTCCCGACCTCACGGTCGCGATGGTCGCCGCGGGCCTGCTCGGCCTCGGCTACGGCTGCTTCCTGTCGGTCGACCAGGCCCTCGCCACCCAGGTGCTGCCCGATGCCGCATCCCGCGGAAAGGACCTCGGCATCATGAACATCGCCTCGGCGGTGCCGCAGGCGGTGGCACCCATGATCGGCGCGGCCGCCGTCGTGATGTCGGGCTCGTTCGTGCTCGTGTTCCTGTCGGGCGCAGCGTTCTCGTTCGCCGGCGCCCTCGCCGTCGCCCGCGTGCGGAGCGTGCGCTGATGGCTCTCGACCTTCGCGACCCCGGCGCCCCGGCATCGGATGCCGCGATGACGGATGCCGCACCGTGGCAGCACCCCGAACGATACTGGCCGGGGCTCACCGCCGCGACCGAGCACCTCGACGCGCCGGTGGGCGCCCTGCACCTCGGCGCCCTGCGCCATAATGCGCACGACATGGTGCGACGCGCGGCGGGCACGCCGATCCGCATCGCGTCGAAGTCGGTGCGCGTACGGAGCGTGATCGAGGCGCTGCTGGAGGAGCCCGGCTACCGCGGCGTCCTCGCGTACACGCTCGCCGAAGCGCTCTGGCTCGCTGACACCGTCGACGACATCGTGGTCGGCTACCCGACGGCGGAGCGGGGCGGCATTCGTCGACTGGCCGAAGACGCCGCGCTCGCGAGCCGCATCACGCTCATGGTCGACTCGCCCGCGCACCTCGACCTCATCGACTCCGTGCTGCCGCCCGGCCAGCGCGAGACGATCCGGGTGTGCCTCGAACTCGACGCCTCGTGGGATGCCCCCATCCTCGGCCACCTCGGCGTCCGCCGCTCGCCGGTGCACGACCCCGACGATGCCGGCGCGCTCGCCGCGTACATCACGGCGCGACCCGGATTCGTGCTCGTCGGCGTGATGTCGTACGAAGCGCAGATCGCCGGCGTCGCGAACCGTCCCCCCGGCCGCCCGCTCGACGGCGCCGTGAACCGCTGGATGCAGTCACGCTCGATGCCCGAACTCGTCGAGCGTCGGGCACGCGCGGTCGCCGCCGTGCGCGGTCACGCCGAGCTCGAGTTCGTGAACGGCGGTGGCACGGGTTCGCTCGAGGCCACGGCGGCGGATGCCTCGATCACCGAGATCGCCGCCGGGTCGGGGCTCTTCGGCGGTCACCTCTTCGACGGCTACGCGCAGTTCACCCCGGCACCTGCGGCGGCCTTCGCGCTCGACGTCGTGAGGTCGCCCAGCCCACGGCACGCGACGATCCTCGGCGGCGGCTGGATCGCGTCGGGTCCACCCGCCGCGGATCGGCTGCCGAAGCCGGTGTGGCCGACGGGTCTCGTGATGGAGCCGCGCGAGATGGCCGGGGAGGTGCAGACCCCGGTGCGCGGCACCGCGGCGAGCCGCCTGCGAGCGGGTGACCGGGTCTGGTTCCGGCACACGAAATCCGGAGAGCTCGCCGAGCATCTCACTGCGTTCGCCGTCGTCGACGGTGATGCGACCGTGGACATGATCCCGACGTATCGGGGAGAAGGGAAGGCGTTCCTGTGACGGCGAGCGGGGCGATGTGGCGGAATTGGGCGCGGACCGAGGCGGTGCGGCCGCTGCGCGTCGAGCGGCCCGCCACGGCCGCGGCTGTGCAGCGCGCGGTCGTCGCCGCCGCGGCATCTGGTCTTCGCATCAAGCCTGTCGGCTCGGGCCACAGCTTCACCGGCATCGCGGTGGCGCCGGGCGTGCAGCTCGACATCAGCGACCTCACCGGGGTCGTCGACGCGGATGTCGCGACCGGCCGGATCACGCTCGCCGCCGGCACCCGGCTGCACGCGCTGCCGGCGCTGCTCGCCCCATACGGCCTCGCGTTGCCGAACATGGGCGACATCGACCGGCAGACGATCTCGGGCGCCACGTCGACGGGCACCCACGGCACCGGACTCGCGTTCGGCGGCCTCGCGACGCAGATCGTCGCGGCGAAGCTCGTGACGGGTTCGGGCGAGTTCCTCAGCGTGAGCGAGACCGAGCGGCCCGAGCTGCTCCCCGCCGTTCGGCTCGGCCTGGGCGCCCTCGGCGTGCTCGTCGAGGTGACCCTGCAGCTCGCGCCGCGGTTCGTGCTGCACGCCGTCGAGCGGCCCGAGCCCCTGGCCGAGGTGCTCGACGGCTGGCTCGAGCGCGTGCGCGACACCGACCACTTCGAGTTCTACTGGCATCCGCACACCGACGTGGCGATGACGAAGACGAACACGCGACTGCCCGGCGATGCGCCGCTCAGGCCCCTCGGTCGCGTCGCCCGCTGGGTCGACGACACGCTCATCGCGAACGGCGGCCTGTTCGCCATCTGCGAGGTCGGCCGGATCGCTCCCGCGGCCACCCCGGCCGTCGCGCGCAGGGTCGAGCGGATCCAGGGCAGTCGCGAGTTCACCGACTTCTCGCCGTCGGTGTTCACGACCCGCCGCTCGGTGCGGTTCCGCGAGATGGAGTACGCCGTGCCCCTCGAGGCGGTGCCCGACGCGTTCCGGGAGGTGCGCGCGCTCATCGACAGGAACGGATGGTGCATCAGCTTCCCGATCGAGGTGCGTGCCGCGGCATCCGACGAGAACTGGCTCTCGACCGCGAACGGACGCGCCACCGGCTACCTCGCCGTGCATCGGTACTTCCGCGAGGACCCGACCGAGTACTTCGCAGCGGTCGAGGAGATCATGCGGGGCCATGGCGGCCGGCCGCACTGGGGCAAGATGCACACCCAGACCGCCGAGACGCTCGCGGGGCTGTATCCGCGCTTCGACGACTTCCTGCGCGTACGCGACGAGCTCGATCCCGAGGGGGTGTTCCGCAATCCATACCTCGACCGGGTACTGGGGGTCAGGGCGTCCGTCGGCGCAGGGTGATCGACCCGAGCACGATCGAGCCGACGATCCAGGCGCCGACGACGAGGAGCTTCGAGGCGATCCATTCCGCGTCCTCGTCGCCCGTCGACACCGCACTCAAGGCGTCGATCGCGTAGGTGAGGGGGAGCCACTCGCTGATCGCCTCGAGCACGTCGGGCAGCTGGTCGGTGGGCAGGAAGATGCCGCCGAGGAGCACCTGCGGGAACACCAGGAGCGGCATGAACTGCACCACCTGGAACTCGGTGCGGGCGAAGGCGCTCGCGAGCAGGCCGAGCGAGGTGCCGAGAAGCGCGTCGCAGATGGCGACCGCGAAGAGCAGCCAGATGGACCCCTCGATCTCGAGGCCGCAGACCCAGACCGCGAACGAGACCGCGATCGCCGTCTGGAAGATCGCCAGGAACCCGAACGCGAGCGCGTAGCCGAGGATGAAGTCGCCCTTGCCGAGCGGCATGGAGAAGAGCCGCTCGAGCGTGCCGCTGCGGCGCTCGCGGAGCGTCGCGATGCTGGTCACGAGGAACATGACGATGAAAGGGAACAGGGCGAGCATCGCCGGTCCGATCGTCGCGAAGACGCCGGTGTCGGTGAACATCCAGGCGACGAGCCCGATGAGCAGGCTCGGCACCACGAGGAGCAGGCCGATCGTGCGCGGGTCGTGGCGGATCTGCTCGAGCACCCGGCCCGTGGTCGCGAACGTGCGTGCCGGGTTCATCGTGCCGCCTCCGCATCGCGCTCGGGCCCGGCCTCCGAGCTCGGTCCGGCGTGCCGACCGTGGTGACGATCGATCTGCCGGTCGGGGTGCGACTCGGGGTGCAGATCGGGCTCGCCGCGGTCGATGAGCCGGAGGAACGCCGTTTCGACGTCGTCGGTGCTCGTCGCCTCGAGCACCCCGGCGAGCGTGTCGTCGGCGAGCAGCGCCCCGTCGCGCATGAGGAGGAGCCGGTCGCAGCGTTTCGCCTCGTCCATCACGTGGCTCGAGACGAGCAGCGTCGCCCCGGTCTCGGCGAGCCGGTGGAAGAGCGCCCACAACTCAACCCGCAGCACCGGGTCGAGGCCGACGGTCGGCTCGTCGAGCACGAGCACCTCGGGGGCGCCGAGGAGCGCCGCGGCGAGCGACACCCGCCCGCGCTGGCCCCCCGACAGCGAGCCGACGAGTCGCCCGGCGACCGTGCCGAGGTCGGTTCGTTCGATGACGCTGTCGATGTCGGATGCCGGTGCGCCGAGCACCCGGCGAAAGTAGGCGAGGTTCTGGCGCACCGTGAGGTCGTCGTACACGCTCGCCTGCTGGGTGACGTACGCGACGCGGCTGCGAAGCGCCGGCGAGCCGGCCGGAAGCCCGAGCACCTCGATCGACCCGGACTCCACGACCTGCACTCCGACGATCGAACGCATGAGCGTGGTCTTGCCGCTGCCGCTCGGGCCCAGGAGTCCGACGATGCGGCCGCGCGGGACCGTGAGCGACAGGCCGTCGAGCACGGGCACCCGGGCGCGCTTCACGTGCAGGTCGTGCACGACGATGGCGGGGCCGCTCGCGGCATCCGCTTCATTCATCATGTGCCGAATCATTCGCCCGGGGCCGACCGCGCGGCCTGCCGCCGTCGGGGTCCGACCACCGGTTGAACCTTCTCCACAGTCTGAGCCTACGCCCGGAGGCGGCCGGGGCTTCCCTTCGAGTCTCATGGGAAGCCCGGCCCGCGGCCAGGGGGCGTCAGTAGGATGATGGGGCACCCCGTTCATCGCCGAGAGCGCATTGGAGTCCGTGCCATGGAATGGCTCATCCCCGTCATCATCGTCGTCGCGCTCGTGGTGATCATCGGCATCTACCTCTGGGCGACGTACAACTCGCTCGTGACGCTGAACGTGCGGGTCGACGAGGCATGGAGCGACATCACCGTGCAGCTCAAGCGGCGCGCCGACCTCATTCCGAACCTCATCGAGGCGGTGAAGGGCTACGCCGCGCATGAGAAGGCCGTCTTCGAGAACGTCACGCGAGCTCGTGCCGAGACGCTGCAGGCGCAGGGTCCGGTCGAGGCGGGCGCCGCCGAGAATCACATGCAGCAGGCGCTGAAGTCGATCTTCGCGGTCGCCGAGGCGTACCCACAGCTGCAGGCCAGCCAGAACTTCCTGCAGCTGCAGGCCGAGCTGGTCGACACCGAAGACAAGATCCAGGCCTCGCGCCGGTTCTACAACGGCGGCGTGCGCGAGCTCAACACCAAGATCAAGGTCTTCCCGAACACGCTCTTCGTGCGCGGCCTCGGCTTCCACGAGCGCGACTTCTTCGAGGTCACCGAGCCGGCTGCCATCGCGGAGCCGCCGCGCGTGCAGTTCTAAGGGCCGGCGTTGTACCGAGCGATCGCCAGGAACAAACGCAACACCGTCTTCATCATCCTGTTCTTCCTCGCCGTCATCGGCGGGCTGGGGTGGCTCGCGGCGTACATCTACGGCGACCTCACGATCGTCATCGTGACCGTCGTCATCGCCGCCGCGTACGCGCTGATCCAGTACTTCACCGCCGACCGGCAGGCGCTCTCGATGTCGGGCGCGGTCCAGCTGCACAGCAAGGCCGACCACCCGCGCCTCTGGCGCACCGTCGAGAACCTCTCGATCACGACCGGAACGCCCATGCCGAAGGTGTACGTCATCTCCGACCCGGCGCCGAACGCATTCGCCACGGGACGCGACCCCGAGCACGCGGTCGTCGCGGCCACGACCGGGCTGCTCGAGATCATGGACGACGCCGAGCTCGAGGGCGTCATGGCGCACGAGCTCGGGCACGTGCGCAACTACGACATCCGCCTCTCGATGATCGTCTTCGGACTCGTCGTCGCGGTCGGCTTCATCTCCGACATGCTCGTGCGCATGGCCTTCTTCGGCCGCGGCAACAACAACGGCAACCCGGTCGTCATGATCTTCGGGCTCGTCGCGATGCTGATCGCCCCGCTCGTCGCGAGCCTCGTGCAGCTCGCGGTGTCGCGGCAGCGAGAATACCTCGCGGACGCCACGGGCGCGATGACCACGCGGCATCCCGACGCCCTCGCCAGCGCGCTCGAGAAGCTCGAGGCGTACGGCCGGCCGATGCGGCGCCAGAACTCGTCGATGGCGCACCTGTGGATCGCCGACCCGCTGAGGCCGGGCGTCATCGACCGACTGTTCGCCACCCACCCGCCGATCGCCGACCGGGTCGCGCGACTCGAGAAGATGGGCGGCGCGTTCTAACGCCCAGACGGCACTGACCGCCCGGCCCGCAGGTCCGCAGGAGGCGCCTCAGGCGGTGGCGAGCTCGGCGTGCAGCGCCGGCGTGAGGTCGCCGCGTCCGGTCACGACGACGTCGTCGAGGTGCTGCCAGGCCGCCGCGCGTCGAAGCACGGGGGCGAGCCGGGCGGCCGTGTCGGCGGGCGCACCCGGCTCGATCCACGCCGACTGCACTCGGAGCACGCGCGCCTTGCGGTCGCTCTTCAGGTCGACCCGGCCGACCACGTCGTCGTCGATGAGCACCGGCAGCGAGTAGTAGCCGAACTTGCGCTCGGGCTCGGGCGTGTAGATCTCGATGCGGTAGTGGAAATCGAACAGGCGCTCGGTGCGCGGCCGGAACCACACGACCGGATCGAACGGCGAGAGCACGGCGGCCGACTCGAGACGTCGGGGACGACGGGCGTCGCGCTGCACCCAGGCGGGCGTCGGGCGGCCGCCGGTCGTCCAGCCGGGTACCTCGACGGGCAGCAGCTCGCCGGCGTCTTCGAGGTCGCGGATGGCGGTGCGGACCTGCGCGCGCTTCATGCGCCAGTAGTCGGCGAGGTCGGCCTCGGTCGCGATGCCGAGTGCGGATGCCGCGAGCTCGACGAGAGCGCGCGTGGCGTCGGCCTCGGGCGGCGCCGTGTCGAGCAGTTCGGCGGGCAGGCCCTGTTCGGGAAGGGCGTACACCCGCTCGAAGCGCCGGCGCTCGATGCACACGACATCGCCCGTGCGGAACATCATCTCGAGCGTGCGCTTGACGTCGGACCAGCCCCACCACGGCCCGCGTCGCTCGTTGGCGTCGTGCTCGATCTCGCTCGCCCGCATCGGACCGTTGGCGGCCAGCTCTGCGCGGAGCCAGTCGGCCAGCCCATGGTTCTCGGAGACCCAGCCGCCCCAGTCGCTGCCGGCGCGACGGTACGCCTGGCGGCGGAACTCGAAGAGCGGCCAGAGCGAGCGCGGGATGAACGCCGCCTGGTGCGCCCAGTACTCGACCGTGCGGCCGCGCCGCCCACTCGTGAGACGATCGAGAACGCCGCGCTCATAGCCGCCGAGGCGGCTGAATGCCGGCAGGTAGTGGCTGCGCTCGAACACGTTCACCGAGTCGATCTGCAGGAGGCCGAGCCGGCCGACGACCCCGGCCACCGCCCGTGTACCAGGCGATTCGGGCACGGGCTTGCCGAAGCCCTGTGCGGCGAGCGCGATGCGGCGGGCGAGTGCGGGACTGACGACGTCGACCATGATGCTCCGACCCTATCCACCGCCACCGACACCGGATCATCCATGCCGCTGCGAGCATGTTCCACGCCTAGACTGGAGCGATGACGGGGTCGGACGGGCAGGTTCGAGGCAGGTTCAGAAGGCGGCCGTCGCGCCCGAGCGAGACGTCGCCACCGACGCCGGCGCATCGCGACGCGTCGGAATCCGTGCCGTTCGGCATGCGCCTCGCCGCCGCCTGGTCGTGGCGGCTCCTGCTCGTCGGCGGCGTGCTCGCAGTCGTCGTCTTCCTCATCATCCAGCTCCGGCTCATCGTCATCCCGATCCTCGTGGCGGTGCTCCTCGGTGCGCTCCTCGTGCCGTTCTCGCAGTTCCTCCAGCGTCACGCCTGGCCGAAGTGGCTCGCCGTGGCCGTGGCGATGCTGTCGGCGCTCGTCGTCGTCGGCGGCCTGCTGACGCTCGGGATCTCCCAGATCGTGCGCGGCTTCGACGAGCTTGCGGCCCAGTCCCTCGTCGCCTGGGACGACTTCCGCGAATGGCTCCTCGAAGGGCCGCTGCACATCACCGAGTCGCAGCTCAACGACTTCGTCGACCGGGCGATCGCCTCCGCCCAGCAGGACAGCGGCCTCCTCGTGAGCGGCGCCCTCTCGCTCGGATCCTCGCTCGGTCACTTCCTCGCGGGCATGCTGCTCGCGCTCTTCGCGACCCTGTTCATCCTCATCGACGGCGGCGGGATCTGGCGTTGGATCGTCGGAGTCTTCCCTCGCCGAGCACGCACGGCGGTCGACGGAGCGGGAACGGCCGGTTGGGGTACCCTGCAGAACTTCGTGAAGGTGCAGATCCTCGTCGCCACCATCGACGCGATCGGCATCGGCCTCGGCGCGTTCCTCCTGGGCGTGCCGCTCGCGATCCCCATCGCCATCCTCGTGTTCCTCGGCTCCTTCATCCCGATCGTCGGTGCGGTCGTGACCGGCGCGCTGGCCGTGTTCGTGGCGCTCGTCTACAACGGACCGCTGATCGCCCTCATCATGCTCGGCATCGTGCTGCTCGTGCAGCAGGTCGAGGGCCATGTGCTGCAGCCGCTCATCATGGGCACCGCCGTGAAGGTGCACCCGCTCGGGGTCGTCATCGCGGTGGCGACGGGCTCCCTGCTTGCCGGCATCCCCGGCGCGCTCTTCGCCGTGCCGGTCGCGGCTGTCCTGAACGTCATGATCATCTACATCTCGAGCGGCTCCTGGAAGGATGGCGCGAGCCCGCCGGTGGCCGACACGCGTGCACCGCTCTGGCGCACCGTGCCGCAGCGACCCGGCTACCAGCGAGGAGAATGAACGAGTGATCACGACCATCCCGGGGCCGAGCCTCGCCGAGTACGAACAGGCGAGCGCCGTCGTCGCGCGCGCAGCGCGGCGCACCCCCATGGAGTCGTCGCAGTACCTCGCCGAACGCTTCGGCGTTCCGGTGTACCTGAAGTGCGAGAACCTGCAGCGCACCGGATCGTACAAGCTGCGCGGGGCATTCCACCGCATCTCGGCGCTGAGCGAGGCGGAGCGCGCACGCGGCGTCGTTGCCGCGTCGGCCGGCAATCACGCGCAGGGCGTGGCATTCGCCGCGCGTGAGCTCGGCATCCGCGCCACGATCTTCATGCCCGTCGGCGTCGCGCTGCCGAAGCTCGACGCCACCCGATCGTACGGGGCCGACGTGGTGCTGCAGGGCGACTCGATCGGCGAGACCATGGAGGCGGCATCCGCGTTCGCAGCCGAGACCGGCGCCGTCGTGATCCCGCCGTTCGACCACCCCGACGTGATCGCGGGGCAGGGCACGCTCGGGCTCGAGATCCTTGAACAGGCACCGGATGCCGCGACCATCGTCGTCCCGATCGGCGGCGGCGGCCTCGCCGCAGGCATCGCGAGCGCGGCCAAGCAGCGGGCCGCCCGCGACGGGCGACCGCTCCGAGTCATCGGAGTCCAGGCCGAGAACGCCGCCCCCTACATCGCGTCGCTCGCGGCCGGCGAGCCGAGGCAGGTCCCCGTCGTGCCCACGATCGCCGACGGCATCGCCGTCTACCGGCCCGGTGAGCTGAACTTCGCGATCATCCGCGACGCGGTCGACGAGGTCGTGACCGTCACGGAAGACGATATCGCCCGCGCGCTGCTCGTGCTGCTCGAGCGGGCGAAGCTCGTCGTGGAGCCCGCGGGGGCGGTCGCCGTCGCCGCCATCATGACCGGGGCGGTGCGCTCCGACGGCCCGGTCGTCGCGGTGCTCTCGGGCGGCAACATCGATCCGCTGCTCATGCAGCGGGTGGTCGCACACGGGCTCGCGGCATCCGATCGCTATCTCACGTTGAGCATCGGGCTTCCCGACCGCCCCGGCCAGCTCGCGCGGGTCGCCGAGCTCCTCGCCGGGGCGAACGCGAACGTCATCGAGGTGCTGCACACCCGCCACGGGTCGGGCCTGCAGATCTCGGAGGTGGAACTGCAGCTCTCGGTCGAGACGCGCGGGCCCGAGCACCGCGCCTCGGTCGTCGAGGTGCTGCGGCGCGCCGGCTACGACCCGAAGATCGTCGACGAGTGAGACGAGAGAACGGCCCCGCCGCTCGCGCGGTGAGGCCGTCGGTCGTCGGTGGCGCGGGCTACTGGCCGGCCCACGTCTCGACACCGGTGATCTCGACCGAGATCTCGCGGCCGTTCGGCGCGGCGTAGCTCGTCTGCTCGCCGACCTTCAGCCCGATGATCGCGGCCCCGAGCGGGCTCTGCTCGCTGTACACGTCGAGTTCGGAATCGCCCGCGATCTCGCGGCTGCCGAGGAGGAACGTCGTCTCGTCGCCCGCGACGTTCGCGGTGATGACGGTGCCCGGCTCGACGACGCCCGAGGACTCGGGGGCCTCGCCGACCTGTGCGCTGCGCAACAGCTCGGTGAGTTGGCGGATGCGCGCCTCCTGCTTGCCCTGCTCGTCTTTGGCCGCGTGGTAACCGCCGTTCTCCTTCAGGTCGCCCTCTTCACGCGCGGCCTCGATGCGCTTGGCGATCTGCTCGCGACCGAGCGTCGAGAGCTCTTCGAGCTCGCCGGCGAGGCGGTCGAAGGCCTCCTGCGTGAGCCAGGTGACAGTGGTGTCCTGCGCCATGGTGCACTCCTGAAATACGTCGCGTCTGGATGAAGGTGTCTGTGAGAGACGTGTCGCCCCGGCGGCTGCCGGAGGCGAATCTCCTATCTTAGGTGAGCCAGCAGCGGTTAATCAAACCGGTATTGGCTTCGCGAGCGACCCGCACGGTCTCGGTGAACGCGCGCAGATGGCGGTCGGAGGCGGGGATCTCGACGACCTTCCAGCCGACGACGGTGAAGTCCTCGTCGAACGCCTGCACGATGCACGCGGTCTCGTTTCCGGGCGGCACCGAGAGGGTCCAGCTGACCTCCACGGCGCGCTCGTCGTTCATCAGCACGTGCCCGGTGTCGGTGGCCTCGACCGACGGCTTCTGGCCGTCGAGCCCGGCCCAGACGACCCACGCGACGAGCACGATCGCGAAGGCGACGGCGCCCCCGATGAGCAGCATGCGGTCGCGGGTGCGGCGGTTGCGGGTGCGGCCGTAGCGCGCGTCGAGTGCGTCGGTCTGCTGCGCGGCCACCGCCCGCTCCTTCCCGAATCGATCGTCTAGGCTTGGAATCCAGCCTAACTCGCCCGTGAAGGGAACCCGATGCTCGTCGTGCCCGCACCCTCCGCTCCCGGATCGCGCCCGTGATCGCCGTGGTGTCATCCTCGGTGCGTGCGGCGCTCGTCCGTGCAGGGGAGGAGGAGTTCGACCCGAACCTCGTCACGCCGGGAGTCTGGGGGTTCGTGCTCACGTTCGTCGTCATGCTGATCGTCGTGCTCCTCGTGCTCGACATGGTGCGGCGCATCCGCCGGGTCAACTACCGGGCCGAAGTGCGTGCGCAACTCGAAGCCGAACGCCTCGAGGACGAGCTGCGCGAGAACGAACCCCTCTCCGAGGGCGGCGCGGAGGCTCCGGATGCCCCGGGCAGGGCGCCCGGCGACGAGGAACCGCCGCCACCCGCTCGCTGAACCGTCGAGGCGGGCTCCTCCGCTCACCCCACGTGGTAGACGGGATCCAGCGCGATGATGAGCGTCGCCGTCCAATGGCACATGAAGGCCAGCACCGTGCACGTGTGGAAGATCTCGTGGAACCCGAACGTTCCGGGCCAGGGGTTCGGAGCCTTCAACCCGTAGACGATCGCGCCGAGCGTGTAGAGCAGGCCACCGATGAGCACGAGCACCATCATCGCGACGCTCGCCGCGAGCAGGTCGCCGAGGTACATGACCGCAGCCCAGCCGAGCAGCACATAGAGCGGCACGTAGAGCCAGCGCGGCGCGTCGATCCAGAACACGCGGAAGCCGATGCCGGCGAGCGCTCCTCCCCAGACGATCGCGAGCAGCAGCCAGCCCTTGTCGGGCGGCAGGGCGAGGATCGCCAGCGGCGTGTACGTGCCGGCGATGAGCAGGAAGATGTTGGCGTGGTCGATGCGCTTCAGGATGACCTTCGTGCGGGGGTTCCAGTTGAAACGGTGATAGAGCGCGGAGTTGCCGAAGAGGAGCATGGAGGTGAGCGTGAACACGACGGACGACCACTTCGCGGCTGCGCCGTCGGCGAGCACGATGAGCACGACTCCCGCGGCGATCGTGACGGGGAACGTGCCGGCGTGGATCCAGCCGCGCCACGTCGGCCTGGTCTCGGCCACCGTGCCGTGGCTGAGCGAGTCGTCGAGCAGGGGGATGTTGGGCAGGTCGGGCCCGTGCTCACCACGTGCGACCGCGGCATCCGCTTGATCGTCGGGAGCGACGGGGCGGGACATCTCGGCGGCGAAGTCGCCGGATTCGCGGCGTCGCTTGTGGCTCATGGTCACAGCGTAGGGCGTGGTCGATCACGGTCTGCTGTGAGTGGGCGGGACCCCGGAGGGGTAGCGTAGTGCCGTGCAGAAGAGCGATGAGCCACTCGGCCGCGGCATCCTCTACCGCCTCTACCAGCGGCGGCTGCGGCGAGGCCTCGAGCCTGAAGCCCTGCCGCGGCACGTTGCGATGATCATCGACGGGAACCGACGCTGGGCGAAGCAGCTCGGCTACGACTCCGCAGCCCACGGGCACCGGGCGGGCGCGGCGAAGATGCGCGAGTTCCTCGAGTGGTGCGACGACCTCGGCATCAAGGTCGTGACGCTCTACCTGCTCTCGAGCGACAACCTCGGCAACCGGCCGAGCGCGGAGCTCTCCGACCTCTTCGAGATCATCGCCGAGCTCGCCGAGGAGCTCTCGCACTATCGGAACTGGCGCGTGCAGCATGTGGGGTCGGATGCCGGACTCCCCGGGCCGCTCGTCGCGGCCCTCGACGCGGCAGAGCAGCGCACCGCCGACAAGCGCGGCCTGCACGTGAATCTCGCCGTCGGCTACGGCGGGCGCAAGGAGATCACCGATGCGATGCGCTCGATCGTGGCTTCGCACCACGCCGAGGGGCGCAGCCTCGAAGACCTCGCCGAGCGACTCACCCCCGACCTCATCGGCGAGCACCTGTACACCGGCGGACAGCCCGATCCCGACCTGGTGATCCGCACCTCGGGCGAGCAGCGGCTCAGCGATTTCATGCTCTGGCAGGCGGCGCACAGCGAGTTCTACTTCGTCGAGGCGCTCGGTCCCGACCTGCGGCAGGTGGACTTCCTGCGCGCCCTCCGCGACTTCGAGAAGCGCCACCGGCGATTCGGCGGGTGATCGCACTGCGCACAAAGCCCGTGCTCTGCCATGATATGGCTCGGAGAAGGGGGCGTACGTGACGATCGACGCATTCATCGCCGGGTTCGCAGAGGAGCCCGGCTACCTCGACTACGCCAGGGTCGGGCCCCTCTCGACCACTGCCGCCGAGGAGGTGCTGGCGTTCACGCAGGTGCTGCAGCGCGCCCGGCACGGCAGCCTCGACGCCTTCCTCGAGCAGGACGGGCGGCTGCGGGCCGCGGCATCCGCCGTGTCCGGCGTGCCCGCCGAACGGATCGTCGCGCAGCCCAGCACGACACAGGGCATCATGCATGCGATGTTCGGGCTCACCGGGAGCGTGCTGCTCTCGGCCGGGGAGTTCCCGAGCCTGACGATCGCGGCCGTGCGTGCGCAGGAGGCACTGCACACCGTGCAGCCGGTGTGGCTCGAGACCGACCACGGCAAGGTGACGCCCGGGCAGATCCGCGAGCAGCTCGAGTCGAACGTCGCGGCGGTCGCGGTGAGCCTCGTCGACTCGCGTACCGGATACCTCTGCGACATCGAGGGCATCCGCCAGGTCATCGGCGACCGGCTGCTCATCGTCGACGCGATCCAGGGCTTCGGTGTCGTCGATGCACCGTGGGAGGCCGCCGACGTCGTGCTGTCGGGCGGGCAGAAGTGGTGTCGCGCCGGGTGGGGGACCGGCATCATGTTGCTCTCCCCACGTGCGCTGGAGCGCCTGACGCCCGTGTTCTCGGGCTTCACCGGCACTGAAGAAGACGAGCCGTGGGGTGAGGTGCCGCCGCCGGCACCCGACGCACGTGCATACCGCGTCTCGAACCTCGATCCCATCGCCGCGGCACGATTCGCCGCGGCCCTCGAGGAGATCGACCGCGTCGGCGTGCCCGTGGTCAACCAGGCGGTCGCCGAGCGAGTGAGCCGCGCGATCGAACTCGCCGACGAGTTCGCCATCGCCGTCGCGTCGTCGCGCGACGAGCGGGAGCGCGCCGGCATCGTCGTACTCGAGCCCCCGGCCGAGCAGGTCACGCTCCTCACCGCGTCGCTGCACAACCACGGAGTGACCGCGACCACACGGCTCGGCACGGTGCGGCTCTCGCTCCACGCCGCCACGAGCGAGGAGACCCTCGAGATGCTGCGCGGCGCATTCGTGTCGTACAACACGGCCGCCTCGTACTGAGCGGATGCCGCGGCATCCGCTCGGCGCTCGCGTCGAGCCGAGGCATCCGCGCGTGGCTCGCCCGCGGCATCCGCTCGATCGGGTGAACGACGGGTGACGCCCCGCGTGTCGCTGACACGGATTCTCCGTCGCGGACGTACCGTCGAGGCATCGGGCAAGGCGCCCGATCGAGTCGGCTTCGCGAAGCGCTCGTTGGAGGATTCGCCGGCCGGCGCGAGAGCCGAGCGGAATGCTCGGGGCGGGAGCGGTCGTGGCCTCACTCGAAACCTCCAGGTCCGTCGGTCGAGTCTCGGGGGGTGCTGCGACCGAGCCCGTGGCGGCGACGCCCGCGCACGTCGCGCAAGGCGAGCGGACGTACGTGCTCGACACCTCGGTACTCCTGTCGGATCCCCGGGCGCTGTTCCGTTTCGCCGAGCACGCGGTCGTCCTTCCAGTCGTCGTCATCACGGAGCTCGAGGCAAAGCGGAACGATCCCGAGATCGGCTATTTCGCGAGGCAGTCGCTCCGCATCCTCGACGAACTGCGCGTCGAGCACGAGCGGCTCGACTTTCCGATCCCCGTCGGCGACGGCGGATCGCTGCACGTCGAGCTCAACCATTCGAGCCCCTCGGTGCTGCCGAGCGGGCTGCAGCTCGGCGACAACGACTCGCGCATCCTCGCATGCGCCGCGAACCTCGCGAACGACGGAGTCGCCGTCACAGTGGTCTCGAAGGACCTTCCGCTCCGTGTGAAGGCCGCGTCGATCGGCCTCGACGCGCAGGAGTACCGGGCGGAGCTCGCGCTCGATTCCGGCTGGACCGGCATGGCGGAGCTCTCACTCGGCTCGAACGACATGGCGAAGCTCTACGAGCACGAGCGGATGGAGACGGCGGATGTCGCGGACCTCCCGGTGAACACGGGCCTCGTCATCCACTCCGAACGCGGATCGGCGCTCGGCCGCGTCGTCGGCGAGCACGAGGTGAAGCTCGTGCGCGGCGACCGGGAGGTGTTCGGGGTGCACGGTCGCTCGGCGGAGCAGCGACTCGCGATCGACCTGCTGCTCGACCCCGAGATCGGCATCCTCTCGCTCGGCGGACGCGCCGGCACCGGCAAGTCGGCGCTCGCGTTGTGCGCGGGGCTCGAGATGGTGCTCGAGCGGCAGCAGCACAAGAAGATCATGGTGTTCCGGCCGCTCTACGCGGTCGGCGGCCAGGAGCTCGGCTATCTGCCCGGCGACCAGGGCGAGAAGATGAACCCCTGGGGGCAGGCGGTGTTCGACACCCTCGGCTCGGTCGTCTCCGACAACGTGCTCGAGGAGGTCGTGGACCGCGGCATCCTCGAGGTGCTCCCGCTCACGCACATCCGCGGACGGTCGCTGCACGACTCGTTCGTGATCGTCGACGAGGCGCAGTCGCTCGAGCGCAACGTGCTGCTCACGGTGCTCAGCCGCATCGGGCAGAACTCGCGGGTCGTGCTCACCCACGACGTCGCCCAGCGCGACAACCTGCGAGTCGGCCGCCACGACGGTGTCGCGAGCGTCATCGAGACGCTGAAGGGGCATCCGCTCTTCGCGCACATCACGCTGACGCGGTCGGAGCGCTCGGCGATCGCGGCACTCGTGTCGGAGATGCTCGACGGCGCCGAACTGGCCTGAGGTGGGGCATGATGGTGCCGCGCATCGACTCGGACGCGTTGAACGGGGCGTCGTACGACGCCGATCGCCGCGTACTCACGATCGAGTTCGAGTCGGGTTCGACGTACGAGTACTTCGACGTGGAGCCCGAGTTGTTCGATGAGCTCGAGGCGGCGCAGCCGCACCCTTGGCGCGTCGTCGGGACGCGGGTGAAGGAGCATCCGTACCGGCGCCTGTCGTGACGGCACTCAGCGCGGTGTCAGGACTGCGGCGGGCGTGTCATCGAGAGCAGGTCGAGTGCGCTGTCGAGCTGCGCCTCGGTGAGCTCGCCGCGCTCGACGTAGCCGAGGTCGAGAGTCGCCTCGCGCACCGTGATCCCCGCGGCGACCGAGTGCTTCGCGATCTTCGCGGCAGCCTCATAGCCGATGAGCTTGTTGAGCGGGGTGACGATCGACGGCGACATGCCCGCGAGCGCGGTCGTGCGCTCGACGTCGGCCACGAGACCGTCGATGGTCTTGTCGGCGAACAACCGCACGGAGTTCGAGAGGAGGCGGATCGATTCGAGCAACGCCGTGCCCATCACGGGGATCTGCACGTTGAGTTCGAAGGCACCGGATGCCCCGCCCCATGCGATCGTGGCGTCGTTGCCGATGACCCGGGAGCACACCATCAGCACGGCCTCGGGGATCACGGGGTTGACCTTGCCCGGCATGATCGACGAGCCCGGCTGCAGGTCGGGGATCTGCAGCTCGCCGAGGCCGGTGTTGGGGCCGGAGCCCATCCAGCGGATGTCGTTCGCGATCTTCGTGAGGCTCACCGCGATCGTGCGGAGGGCGCCGGATGCGTCGACGAGCCCGTCGCGGTTGGCCTGCGCCTCGAAATGGTCGACCGCCTCGGTGATCGGCAGCTCGGTCTCCTGCTGGAGGAGTTCGATGACCAGCTGCGGGAATCCGGCCGGCGTGTTGATGCCGGTGCCGACGGCCGTGCCGCCGAGCGGGATCTCGGCGACGCGGGGGAGGGCCGTGCGCACGCGCTCGATGCCCAAACGCACCTGGCGCGCATAGCCGCCGAACTCCTGGCCGATGGTGACGGGCGTGGCATCCATGAGGTGCGTGCGACCCGACTTCACGACGTCCTGCCACTGGTCGGCCTTCGCCTCGAGGGCGACCGCGAGGTGGTCGAGTGCGGGGATCAGGTCGTCGATGAGCGCCGCGGTGACGGCGATGTGCACCGACGTGGGGAACACGTCGTTCGACGACTGCGAAGCGTTCACGTGATCGTTCGGGTGCACGGGGGCGCCGAGCTTCTCGGTCGCGATCGTCGCGAGCACCTCGTTCATGTTCATGTTCGACGAGGTGCCGGAGCCCGTCTGGTACACATCGACCGGGAAGTGCACCGTGGCGTCGTGCCGACCTGAGATGACCTCGTCGGCCGCCTCCTCGATGGCCGCGGCGACCTTCGGGTCGAGCACGCCGAGGCGGGCGTTCGCCTGCGCCGCGGCCTTCTTGATGCGGGCGAGGGCCTGCAACTGCTGCACCTCGAGACCGGAGCCCGAGATGGGGAAGTTCTCGACGGCGCGCTGCGTCTGCGCGCGGTAGAGCGCCGATGCGGGCACCCGCACCTCGCCCATCGTGTCGTGCTCGATGCGGTAGTCGGCGGTGTTGTCCACCACGGTGTTTCCCTTCGATGTGCGAGGCCGGATGTCCCGGCGGATGCCGCTCGCGCGGCGATCGTCGTCGGTCAGACGTTGCCGACCACGATGTCGGTCTCGACGCGGCCTTCGAAGAGCCGGTAGTTCGCACCGACGATAGCCAGCGTACCCGCTGCGATCGCGTCGCTGATCATCTCGGACGACTCGACGAGCTCCGTGACGGTGTTGCGCAGGTGTTCGCGGCCGACGAAGCCGACGTCGACGTGCTCGGGGTCGAGGGCGGCATCCGCTGCACCGCCCGCGACCCTGCGCACCGCCGGCACGATCTTCTCGACCAGGCCGGCGATGTGGACGGGGAGCGGTGCCGCGTCGGCGGCCTGCGAGTCGATGGCGGCACGCACCGCGCCGCATCCGTCATGGGCGAGCACGATGATCAGCGGCACGTGCAGCAGGCCGACCGCATACTCCAGGGAGCCGAGCGCGGACGGCGTGACCACCTGCCCGGCGTTGCGCACGACGAAGGCGTCGCCGAGGCCCACGTCGAAGATGATCTCGGCGGCGAGGCGGGAGTCGCTGCAGCCGAAGATCGTGACGAGCGGGCGTTGGGTGTGCGCGAGGGAGGCACGGCGCTCGACGTCCTGACGAGGATGCAGCGGCTTGCCCGCGACGAAACGGTCGTTGCCTCGGCGCAGTTCACGCCAGGTCGCGGCCGGGGTCTGCGGGCGTTCGGTCGGCTGCTTGCTCACGGGCGGTCCTCTGCTCTCGGGGTTGCGTCGTGTCGGGGTGGCGTCGTGGCGGGTTCGTGTCGTTCTCGGGGTGGCGTTGTCTCAGCGCTGCGCGTCGATGAACGGGGCGAGGGCGGCGGCCAGCACCTCGAACTCCTCGGGCGCCGCGGTGCCGAGCAGCACGAAGGTGCTGCCACCCGCTTCGGCGGTGAGGCCATACTGCGCGTTGCCCACGTCGTCGCCCGAGCCGCGATTGTCGTAGACCGTCCACTCGACGCCCTCGATGGCAGTGGTGCCGGTGGCGAGCGTGCGGGCGAGAAGACCCGCCACCCAGGTGGGATTCGCGTCGATCCCCTGGTACATGCCGACGTACTCGTCGCCCGGGGTGAGGTAGCCGGCGTACCAGGCGGTGACGCCGTCGACCTTCGAGGTGCGGAGCTCGGCGGCGTTCGCGCGCCAGGATTCGGGAAGCTCGGGCACGGCGAGCGGATCGTCGCTGGCGACCTGTGCCTGTTCGGCGACGGATGCCACGTCGACGTCGCGCTCGAACGCGGTGTCGCTGCGCGGCACCAGCAGCACGATCACGAGCACGACGAGCAGGCTCGCACCGAGCGCGAGCACGAGGTTCTTCACCGTCTGCCGCTGCCTGTGCAGGCGCGAGTTCTCGGCCTGGCGGGCCGCGGTCTCTTCAGGCGTCTCAGGTCGACCGAGCTCGGCGACGACGCGGGGGGCGCGACGGGCCATCAGCGTGCGCCGGAGTCGTCGGATGCCGCGGATGCGCCGGATGCTGCGCCTGCACGGGCGGCGTCGAGGCGCGCCTTCGCGCCGATGAGCCACTCCTCGCACCGGG
The DNA here is from genome assembly GCF_042720415.1 of Agromyces sp. NPDC058484. NCBI lineage: Bacteria > Bacillati > Actinomycetota > Actinomycetes > Micrococcales > Microbacteriaceae > Agromyces > Agromyces sp. NPDC058484. Next base: position 89,800 of record NZ_JBHXMP010000018.1, read on the forward strand.
AGGCGAGGGCCTCGCCTCGCTCCCACAGCGCGAGCGACTGCTCGAGCGTCGCGGAGCCCTGCTCGAGCTCGGCGACGACCCGCACGAGCTCGTCGCGCGCCTGCTCGTAGCTGAGTTCGGCGACATCCGGCGTGGGGGGCATGGCTCCCATTCTATTCGGCGCCGCCGACGCCGTGATCCGGCCCGGCGGAGACCGCGCCGAGCGTGCACTCGGCGCCCGAGGGAGGGCGAGAAGTGCACTCTCGACGGCCGCCGTCACTCCGCGCCGTCGGATCTCGCCCGGATCGCTCCCTCAGCCAGCGCGATGCGCAGGATAGTGGCGGCCGGTGCATCGACGGCTCGCCGAATCACCTGCCCGTCGGCGCCCTGCACGATCGCGTACCCGCGGTCGAGCGTCGCCTGCGGCGAGAGGCCCCGGAGGTGGCCGCGCAGTTCGCCCACGCGAGCGGTCTGCCGCTCGATGCAACGCTCGACGAGCTCGGTGCCGCGGGCGACCCAGCGGGTGAGGTCCTCGGCGCGCCGGTCGACGATCCAGCCGGAGTCGGCGAGCGCGGGTCGGGCTCGAAGGTGCCCGACGCGGTCGATCTCGCGGGTGAGCATCGACGCGAGGCGCATGCCGAGACGGGCGCGCGCCTGCTCGACGCGCACGAGCTCCTCGGCGACGTCGGGCACCACGCGCTTCGCGGCATCCGTGGGCGTGGAAGCCCTGAGATCGGCGACCTCGTCGAGGAGCGGGCGGTCGGCCTCGTGGCCGATCGCGGAGACGATGGGGGTGGATGCCGCGGCCGCCGCCCGCACGACGCGCTCGTCGCTGAACCCCAGCAGGTTCTGGAAGTCGCCGCCGCCGCGCGCGACGATGATGACCTCCACCTCGGGATCCGCGTCGAGCCGCCGGATGGCCGCGACGACCTCGGGGGCGGAGCGGTCGCCCTGCACGGCCGCATAGGCGACCCGGAACTCGACGCTCGGCCAGCGCAGCCGGGCGTTGCGCACGACGTCGCGCTCGGCATCGCTGTCGCGGCCCGTGACGAGCCCGACGACCCCGGGCAGGAACGGCAGCCGTCGCTTGCGGCCCGCGTCGAAGAGTCCTTCGGCGGCGAGTTGCGCACGCAGGCGTTCGAGCCGCTCGAGCAGGTCGCCGAGGCCGACGTGCTTCAGGTCGAACACCTGCATCGACAGTGAGCCGCCCTTGACCCACCAGCTGGGCTTGACGAGCGCGATGACGTGGTCGCCCTGCGTGAACTGCTCCGACAGGCGGGCGCGAACCGACGACCACATCGTGATCGAGATCGTGGCATCGGCTTCGAGGTCTTTCAGCTTGCCGTAGACGTTGCCGCCCGACACGCCCCACTGCGTGAGCTCGCCCTCGACCCAGACGGTGCCGAGGCGGTCGAGGTACTCCTTGAGCTTGCCTGAGAGGAGCGCGACCGGCCAGGGGGCTTCACGCGTCGCCGGTGCATCCGTCATCGAGTCTCTCCGCTTTCTCCGGCCTTGTCCGGTCGCGTTCTCCGGCCTTCTCCGGCCGCGTTCTGCGGCCGCTCGTGCCCGGCGCCCGCCCAGCATCGTCCGCGTAGGATGGACACTGTGACGAGCACCACGGATGCCCCGCGAATCGGCCTCGGCATGCCCAGGGTGCCGGGCGTGCGCGGCCGGCTCAAGGATATCCCCGTCCCCGGACACAAGCGGGTGCTGCTCGCGGCCCCCCGCGGCTACTGCGCCGGCGTCGACCGTGCCGTGATCGCCGTCGAGAAGGCCCTCGAGCACTACGGCGCCCCGGTCTACGTGCGCAAGCAGATCGTGCACAACATCCACGTGGTCACCCAGCTCGAGCAGCAGGGAGCGATCTTCGTCGACGAGGTCGACGAGGTGCCCGAGGGCGCCCACATCGTCTTCAGCGCGCACGGCGTGTCGCCGGCCGTGGTGAACGCCGCCTCCGACCGAGGCCTGCACGCGATCGACGCGACCTGCCCGCTCGTCACGAAGGTGCACCGCGAAGCCGTGCGGTTCGCGCGCGACGACTACGAGATCCTGCTCATCGGCCACGAGGGCCACGAGGAGGTCGAGGGCACCGCGGGCGAAGCGCCCGACCACGTCACCCTCGTGAACAGCCCCGACGACGTGGCGAACATCGAGGTGCGCGACCCCGACAAGGTCGTGTGGCTCTCGCAGACGACGCTCTCGGTCGACGAGACCATGGAGACCGTGCGGCGGCTGCGCGAGAAGTTCCCGAAACTCGCCGACCCGCCTTCCGACGACATCTGCTATGCCACCCAGAACCGCCAGGTCGCCATCAAGAAGGTCGCACAAGACGCCGACCTCGTGATCGTCGTCGGCTCCGCGAACAGCTCCAACAGCGTGCGCCTCGTCGAGGTCGCCCTCGAGTACGGCGCGAAGGCCGCCTACCGGGTCGACTACGCGAGCGAGGTGGAGCAGGAGTGGCTCGACGGGGTCGCGACGGTCGGCGTGACGAGCGGGGCATCCGTGCCCGAGGAGCTCGTGAAGGAGCTGCTCGACGCACTCGCCGACGCCGGCTACGGCGAGGTCTCCGAGGTGAAGACGGCCGAGGAGGACCTCATGTTCTCGCTGCCGAAGGAACTGCGCCGCGACCTCGCCGGCAACCGCGACGCGCGGGCGCTCGGCGGGCGAGGTCGGTCGGCCCCCTAGGCCCCAGGGCGCGGTCGGGTCCGCCTCAGGCGCCGACGCGACTCAGGAACTGGAAGAAGGCCGGGTCGCTCGCGAAGACGATCATGCTGGCGACGAGCACGACGGTGAACGCCGCGATGCCCGCGACGACGGGCACCCACCATGCGAGCCGTCCGGCGCGGATCCGCGCGCGCGACCACAGCATCGCCCCGACCCAGAGCGTCGCCTGCAGGACCACGCCGATCACGATGACGGCGGGCACCGCAGGTCCGGCAGTGAACGACGTCGGCGCCTCGGTGCCGAGCACCGACGCGGAGAGCCGCGCCGACTCGAGCACGCTCTGCGGCAGCAGGATCAGCGTGAGGGCGTTGTAGACCGCGCCGAATGCGCCCAACACGAGAAGTGCGACCGTCCACGCCCGATCGGTCGGGTGCGCGGCCGCGGCCGGAGCGCCGGCAGCGCCCGCCGGAGACATCGCGGGCGCCGACTCCGGCGCAGGCGCGGCATTCGTCACCGGCTCGTCGGCGGGCGGCCGCCACGTCCACCCCTCGGGGGCGTACTCGCCGTACCGCGGGCGGGGACGCTCGTCGCGCGGCGCAGCGGGCACGGCGGGAACGCCATCGGTCGTCGGCCGGTCGGGCGACTCGTCGGGCGTTCCCGCGGCGTGCTGCTGCGACATCCGGAACCTAGGCGCTGATCGACTGCCCGGCGGAGCCGAGCTGGCGGGTCGATTCGCCGACGCGCACGGCCATGGCCGACTCCGCGACCTTGCCCCACGCGCGCGGGTCGTACTGCTTCTTGTTGCCGACCGAACCGTCGACCTTCAGCACGCCCTCGTAGTTGTCGAACATGTAGCCGGCGACGGACCGGGTGAACGCGTACTGCGTGTCGGTGTCGATGTTCATCTTCACGACCCCGTTGCGCACGGCCTCGGCGATCTCGTCGTCGGTCGAGCCCGAGCCGCCGTGGAAGACGAGGTCGAGGGGCTTCGGGCCGGTGCCGTACTCGGCCGCCAGTCCGTCTTGGATCTCCTTGAGCAGCGCGGGGCGGAGCTTGACGTTGCCGGGAGCGTAGACGCCGTGCACGTTGCCGAAGGTGAGTGCGGCGATGTATCGGCCCTGCTCGCCGAGGCCGAGCGCCTCGACCGTCTGGATCGCGTCGTCGAGGGTCGTGTAGAGCGCTTCGTTCGAGCCCTCGTGCTTGACCCCGTCTTCCTCGCCGCCGACGACGCCGATCTCGACCTCGAGGATGGCGTTGATGTTCTTCATGCGAGGGAGGATCTGCTTGGCGAGCTCGAGGTTCTCGTCGAGCGGCACGGCCGAGCCGTCCCACATGTGCGACTGGAAGATCGGGTTGCGACCCGCCTTGACCTCCTCCTCGGAAGCGGCGATGAGCGGGTACACGAAGTCCTCCAGCGCGGGCTTCGGGCAGTGGTCGGTGTGCAGCGCCACCGTGACGGGGTAGCTCTTCGCGACCTCGTGAGCGAAGCGGGCGAAGGCGAGCGCGCCGGCGGCGCGGGCCTTCACGGTGTGGCCGGCGAAGTAGTCGGCGCCGCCGGTGGTGACCTGGATGATGCCGTCGGAGCCCGCCTCGGTGAGACCCTGCAGCACCGCGTTGAGTGTCTGCGAGGAGGAGACGTTGAACGCCGGGAAGGCGAAGCCCTTCGCCTTGGCGGTGTCGAGCATCTCGGCGTACTGCTCCGGGGTTGCGATGGGCATGGTGCTCCTTCGAAGTGACAGTGGGTTGGGCACGAGTCTATCGAGTCCCCGTCAGGGCCTCAGGAGTCGACGGATGGCTGCGCGCCCGCTCTCTTCGTGCCCTGTTAAGAACCCCGATTCTTTCAGTGTCATTCGACCGCGCACCACCCCTGCGACGGTGGTGGTTGCCTAGGCTGGAGGGGTGCGGTGCGCTCTGCCCGCGGGCGGTTCCAGAGATCGGAGCCGGAGGCTCGGCATACGGGAGGACCCTCGATGAACAGCACCGAAACCGCAAGCCCCTACCTCCACCCCGATCGCAACATCGCGCTCGAGCTCGTTCGGGCGACCGAGGCGGCCGCGA
>NZ_JBHXMP010000019.1:0-90406 GCF_042720415.1 Agromyces sp. NPDC058484
GGGAATCTCCACGGTGGCATAGGACGGCACGTGGCCCACGCTTCTCGCGAGTCCCGTGTTTCTGCGGATGGAGCCGCGGAAATACGGGACTCGCGGGGCTCTCCGGTGGTTTGGAGTAGCACATGGCCCACGCTTCTCGCGAGTCCCGGGTTTCTGCGGGATGCGCCGCACAAATCCGGGACTCGGCGTCAGCGCACACCCCGGCGACCGCCGGCATCGCCCCGGACTCGAGCCAACGCGACCCGCGTCAGGTCGCGGGGCGCCCGATCCTCGACGGCCGCTTCGCCCAGCTCAGCGACCGAACCTCAGAGCTGCTCGCTCTGCACGGGCGGCCGCCCGGCCGCGAGCGCGTCCCGCCAGCTCATGTCGCGCGCGGCCTTGACGGCGCAGACGACGAGCAGCATCCAGCCGCCCTCGGTGAGCGCGAAGCTCTCGGCGAACGACGTCACCGCGACGACCACGAGCATCAGCGCCGGCCACACGTACACGACGCTCCGGCGGGTCGATGCCAGGAGCCAGGCGCGCACCAGGGCGACGCCGACGAGCGCGACGAACATGATCGCCCCGATCACGCCCACTTGGAAGTACGCGTCGATGTAGGCGCTCAGGGCCGACGCGTGCTCGCGATCGGTGGCGAACTCGATCCAGACATAGGGCGCGGCATCCGGCCAGGGACCGACCCAGCCCCAGCCCTGCAGCGGGTTCTGGTTCAGGTACCGGGAGAGCTCGCGCCACACATCGAGGCGCACGTCGAACTCGCCGCGGGCGTCGAGGAGCTCGATGATGCGGATGCGGAAGATCCACGCGAGCACCACGACCACGACCGACGAGGCGAGCAGTGCGATCTGCCACCGCCACCGGGTGGCCGGAGCCGCGTGCCGCAGCCCGAAGAGCGCGGCGAGAGCCACGAGGGAGGCGCCGAGCGCCGTCAACGTCGTGGGCGATCCCGACAGCACCAGGCAGAGCGACGCGAGCACCATCGACGCGATGGCCAGGCCGCGCGGCACGATGCGGGTGCGCCACTCCACGACGAACGTGAGCAGGGCGATGAGGGCGATGAACCCCAGCAGGTTCCGCGTGCCGAAGACGCCCTGGATCGGGCCGAGCTCGACGAGGTCTCCCTGGATGCCGAGGAAGACGATGGGCAGGTCGAGCAGGATGCCCGAGAGCACCTCGAGCGCGAGCGAGACGCCGAGCAGCAGCCGCATCACGTCGCCGAACGCCCGCACGATCTGGATCGTGTCGCGCATGAGCGCGACGTACACGCCGATGAAGGCGAACGCGACGAGGTAGAGCACCCGGGCGGCGCTGATGCCGGGGGTGTGGCTCCAGAGCACGGATGCCGCGCACCACCCTACGAACACGAGGATCGTGATCGGCAGGATGCCGTACCATTCGACGGCGCGCCAGCGTGCGACGAGCGAGACGCCGCAGAGCGCGAGCAGGCCGGCCAGCGCGGCGAGCAGGCCGGGCCAGCCGAGCACGCTCCTCAGCGCGTGCGTGGAGAACGCGAACCCGATCGCGACGAGGGTGACCGCCTGTGCGAAACGAGCCGAGCCTGCGAATTCGCGGAGTGCGTTCATCGTCTGGGGAGCGATCATTGTTCGCTGAGCTTGTCGAAGCGGGCGGGGTTCCCTTCGACGGGCTCAGGGAACCCGCGTTCGCTGAGCTTGTCGAAGCGGGCGGGGTTCCCTTCGACGGGCTCAGGGAACTCGGGCGGCTTGCGCGACGCCGGCACCGGCGGCGGCTCGGCGGGCAGCGGCTCGGGCGCCCACTGCCGCTGCTTCGTCGACCAGGCGATCGCGACGAGCAGCAGCCAGCCGCTCTCGACGAGGATGCGACTCTCTGCGAGGCTCTGGCCGATGAGCGCGACGAGCAGAAGGAGCGGCACGAGCGACGCCGCGGAGTGGGGGAGCGGCCGGCCCTGCTCATCCTTCGGCCGGTCGACGGCGAGGAACCACGAGCGCCAGAGCGCGCCGATGACGATCGACGCGAACGCGATGAGCCCGACGACGCCCACCTGCATCCACACGTCGAGCCAGGCGTTGTGCGCCTGCAGGTATTCGACGCCGTTGCGCACGGCGAGCCCGTCGAACGGCTCGACCCACGGCTGCCAGTACCCGATCCACCCCCAGCCGAACCACGGACGCTCCAGCGCGAGGCCGGTGACGGCCTCCCAGATGTCGAACCGGCCGGTGACGTCCTCGCTCTTGCCGAAGAGGTCGAGCAGCGCACCCCAGAACACGACGAGCAGGGTGACGGATGCCACGAGCGCACCAGCGGCCGCCCAGTACACGCCGCGCCGGCGATCGGGCCCGACCCGCCGCGCCCAGACCACGAAGCCCAACGCGACGGCCACCAGCGCCCCGACGAGGATGACGGTCGCCGACCGGGTGAGGAGCATCACGACGCCCGACACGACGAGCCAGCCGATGCCCTGGGCCCGGCGCACGCTGCCAGCCGCGAGCAGCGCACCGAACACGATGAGCCCGAGGAGCGCCACCATGCCGAGCAGGTTGCGGCTGGCGACGATGCCCTCGATGGGACCGCCCGAGAACAGCAGCCCGCGCGACCAGAAGAAGGCGTCCGGCAGTTCGCCGTCGACGTCGAAGTCGGGGAAGAGCGGCAGCACCGGGCCGCGCACGAAGATCGCGACCCAGAGCTCGAAGACGAGCGACAGCCCGAGCACCCACTTGATCGCCCCCGCGAGATGGCGCACGATCCGCGTCCAGCTGAGGCACAGCGCGAGTGCCACGGCGACCAATGTGGTCACGAACGTGATGGTGAGCCCGAGCATCGACGCCGCCGGGTAGAACGACCAGGCGAGCGACAGCGTCGCGATCAGCAGGAACGCGAGGGTCGACTTCGGGATGCGGCGCCACCGCCACGCCGGCCGCTCGGCGACGATGAGGGCGATCCCGCCGCCGACCACGACGAGGACGACCGCCCCGAACCCCCACCAGCCGAGGAGGTTCCGCCAGAACTGGCCGGCGAGCACCGTGAAGAGCGCGAACGTCGCGTACGCACCGATGAGGGCGCGGCGTCGGCCGGGGGTCATGGGTGCAAGGCTATCGCGGCCGTGCTCGCTGAGCCCGTCGAAGCGCCCCCGCGCGGTAGTTTGGACCCTACTCAGGGAAGGGGTCATCGAGGATGTTCGTGGCGATCGGCAACACTCCACGGGACTACGCGTGGGGGTCGGCGACGGCGATCGCCGAGTTCCGCGGCACGGCGCCGACGGGCGCGCCCGAGGCAGAGCTCTGGCTCGGCGCGCACGCGGGATCGCCGGCGAAGCTCGCCGATGCGGCATCCGTCGGATACGCCGACCTCGCGGAGTGGATCGCGGCCGAGCCGGCGCGTGCGCTCGGCGAGGAGCTCGCCTCCCGCGGCGCGCGCCTCCCGTTCCTCCTGAAGCTCCTCGCGGCCGCCGCGCCGCTCTCGCTGCAGGCGCACCCGACGCCCGAGCAGGCCCGCGCGGGGTTCGCGCGCGAGGAGGCCGACGGGGTGCCGATCGGCGCCTACGACCGCAACTACCGCGACCGGTTCCACAAGCCCGAGCTCATCGTCGCGCTGAGCGAGACGTTCGATGCGCTCTCGGGGTTCCGTCCGCAGCGCGAGGTGCGCGGCATCCTCGAGGTGCTGCGATCAGCGGATGCCGCGACCGAAACGCCCGAGCCGGGCGCGCTCGACCTGCTCGAGTCCCGCCTCGCCGGCCCCGACCCCCTCCGCGACACCGTGGAGTGGCTGCTCCGCGACGGGCGCGGCGGCGACACGGGGGAGGCCGCGTGGGTCACCGAACGCGTGACGGCGCTCGCGGCATCCGACCTCGCCCGGAACTCCGCGTACGCGCTCTCGTTCGAGACCGTCGGCGTGCTCGCCGAGGCGTACCCCGGCGACCCCGGCATCGTCATCTCCCTCCTGCTGAACCGGGTGAGGCTGCGCCGCGGCGAGGCGCTCTACCTCGCGGCCGGCAACATCCACGCCTACCTCGACGGGCTCGGGATCGAGCTCATGGCGGCGAGCGACAACGTGCTGCGCGGCGGGCTCACGCCGAAGCACATCGACGTGACCGAACTGCTCGACGTGCTCGACTTCACGCCGATCGCGCCGCCGCACCTCGCGGCCGAGCCTGTCGGGGCCGGCGTGGTGGCGTTCCGTCCCGACGTGCCCGACTTCGTGCTGTACCGCGCCGAGCCGGGAGCCCGCGGAGCCCGCGTCGCGCTGGCCGGTCCCGCGATCGTGCTCGCCGAGGGCGGCGCGCTGCGCATCCGGGGAGCCCGGGGCGAAGCCGCGGTGGCCCGCGGCGAGGCGGTCTTCGTCACGCCCGAGGAGGGCGAGCTCGCGATCGAGGGCGACGGGATCGCGTGGGTGGCGACGACGGGCGGGCCCGCCGCTGCCGTTCCCTGAGCTTGTCGAAGGGAGCTTGTCGAAGGGAGCTTGTCGAAGGGAGCCGGTGTGGCGTTCCCTGAGCTTGTCGAAGGGAGCCTGTCGAAGGGAGCCGGTGTGGCGTTCCCTGAGCTTGTCGAAGGGAACCGGTGTGGCGTTCCCTGAGCTTGTCGAAGGGAACCTCGTCGAAACGAGGGCTTCGTCAGGCTCAGCGACCAGTCGTTCCCTGAGCTTGTCGAAGGGAACATGACCAGCTTCGCGCGACTGGTTGCCGAAAGTCGTCCTCAACACGTCCGCGGTCACAGATGCTTGTTCGCGCGATTCCGTGAGCAGCGGGCTCGTGCAGCGGGTGAGCCCCAGAATGCTGCTATGGCTTGGATGTACATACTCCGTTGCTCGAACGGCGCCTTCTACACGGGCAGTACTGCTCAGGACATCGAAGCGCGCGTCTGGCAGCACAACGAAGGGCTCGGAGCGAACTTCACCCGAAAGCATCGGCCCGTGGAACTCGTGTACTGCGAGACGTGGGATCGCGTCGATGACGCGTATACCCGCGAGAAGCAGGTGCAAGGCTGGAGTCGAGCGAAGAAGCAGGCGCTCATCGACGGCGAGTACGGGAGACTGCCGGCGCTGTCACGTGGGAGAGCGAACTCGCGCCGCGGCGCAGAGGAGTGAAAGGTTCACGGCGGGCTCGCTTCGACGGGCTCGGCGAGCGGGGTGGGCTCGCTTCGACGGGCTCAGCGTGCGGGGTGGGCTCGCTTCGACGGGTTCAGCGAGCGGGGTGGGCTCGCTTCGACGGGCTCGGCGAGCGGGGTGGGCTCGCTTCGACGAGTTCAGCGAGCGGGGCGGGCTCAGCCAACGAGGTCAGCCGGCCGCGCGGGGGCCGAAGACGCGTCGGTACTGCGTGGGCGTGGTCTGCAGCACCTTCAGGAAGTGGTGCCGCATCACGGCGGCGGCGCCGAAGCCGGTTTCGCGGGCGATCTCCTCGAGAGTGAGCGACGTCTCCTCGAGCAGCTGCTGGGCACGAAGCAGCCGTTGACGATTGAGCCACGCGTTCGGCGTGGTGCCGGTCTCGGCCCGGAAGCGCCGGGCGAAGGTGCGCGGCGACATGAGCGCCTTGCGGGCGAGCAGGTCGACGGTGAGCTCCTGGTCGAGGTGCTCGAGCATCCACTCGGTGACCTTCGCGAACGAATCGGTGCGGCATTCGGGCACCGGAGTCTGGATGAACTGCGACTGCCCGCCGTCGCGCTGCGGCGGCACGACCATGCGGCGGGCGATGATGTTGGCGGCGCTCGCGCCCAGTTCGGTGCGCACGATGTGCAGGGCCGCGTCGATGCCGGCGGCGGTGCCCGCGCCCGTGACGACCTTGTCGTCTTGCACGAAGAGCACGTCGGGGTCGACCTCGGTGTCGGGGAACATCTCGGCCAGTCGATCGGTGTACATCCAGTGCGTGGTCGCGCGGCGGCCGGCGAGCACGCCGGCACGGCCGAGCGTGAACGCGCCCGAGCACACGCTCAGCACCCAGGCATCACGCGCCACGGCGTCGCGGATCACGTCGATGATGCGCGGGTCGACGGGTTCGTCGATGAGCGAGGCCGGCACGGCCACGAGGTCGGCACGTCGTGCGACCTCGAGGTCTTCGTGCACGACGACGTCGAAGCCGAGCTTCGTGGGAATCGGTCCGGGCTCGGCGGCCACGACGTGGAAGTCGAACGTGGGCCCGCCCTGGTCGGTGCGGTCGATGCCGAACACCTCGCAGATGACGCCGAACTCGAAGGGCGCCATCTGCGGGACGGCGATACAGGCGATGGTGTTGAGCACGGGGCCTCCGGAATGGCAGGAATCGATCGTTATGTGGCCACTCTGCCACTGTCGGCAGGATATCGCAAGAGGTACATTTACTGCCATGACCACCATCGTTCTCCTCGTGATCGCGGGACTCGCCGTCTGGGGCGTCCTCGCCACCGTGCTCCGTCTCGACGGCGACGGCTACGGGCGTCCTGAGATCCGCGACCGCAACCGGCACGCCGAGAACCTGCCGACCCGCCTCGTCTGAGCCGGCGGCAGGGCCCCGCGGCATCCGTCGCTCCCGCCCTGCGCCGCCCCACTACGATCGGGGTGGGCGTGCGGACGAGCCGCGCGCGGAGGGCGGGAGCATGAGCTGGATGGTCACCGGGGGCGCCGGATACATCGGCGCCCACGTCGTCAGGGCGTTCGCGGAACAGGGCATCGACACCGTCGTCGTCGACGACCTGTCCTCCGGCAGACGCAGCTTCCTCCCGCCGGGAACGTCGTTCGTGCAGGGCACGATCCTCGACGGGCCCCAGCTCGAAGCCACGATCGGCCGCTACGACGTTCGGGGCGTCGTGCATCTCGCCGGTTTCAAGTACGCCGGAGTGTCCGTCACCCAGCCGTTGCATGCCTACCAGCAGAACGTCACCGGCACCGTCACCCTGCTCGCGGCCATGGAGGCCACGGGCGTGGACCGCATCGTGTTCTCGTCGAGCGCCGCCGTGTACGGCACGCCCGATGTCGATCTCGTCACCGAGGGCACCGCGGAGCATCCGGAATCGCCGTACGGGGAGTCGAAGCTCATCGGCGAGTGGCTGATCGCCGACCAGGCCCGCGCAACCGATCTTCGGCACACGAGCCTGCGCTACTTCAACGTCGTCGGCTCGGGCACCACCCGGGTGTTCGACGCGAGCCCGCACAACCTCTTCCCCCTCGTCTTCGACGCGCTGCTCGAGGGGCGCACGCCGCGCATCAACGGCGACGACTATCCGACGCCCGACGGCACCTGCGTGCGCGACTACATCCACGTCGCAGACCTCGCCGCCGCGCATGTCGTCGCGGCGCGTCGGCTGGATGCGGGCGACGCCATCGAGCCCGTGTACAACCTCGGCTCGGGCGACGGGGTCTCCGTGGGCGAGATCATGCGCGCCGTCGCGGCCGTGACCGAGATCGACTTCACGCCGGAGGTCGGCCCGCGGCGCGCGGGGGACCCCGCCCGCATCGTCGCGTCGGGCGAGCTCGCCGCGCGCGACCTCGACTGGCGGATGCGCCACTCGCTCGCCCAGATGGTCGAGAGCGCGTGGGAGGCGCGCCGCGCGGCATCCGAGGGCTGATCCGTATGTCCCCCGCACGGGGGCGGCGGATCGGAACACCGCGACTCCGGAACGCCGTCGGCGTGTCGCGGCCGGGTTGAAGCCTCGACGGGTGGTCGAGGGTTTACGATCTGCGACTTGACTCTCACGAACTACACCGGTGTAATTGTTCATGACACACCCTCTGGGTGGTCGGTACAACTGGGTGGGAGACGATATGGGCAATCCTGAATATCGTTCTGGAGTACCTGACGATTGGTTCGTCGATCCGGTCAGGCTGGGCGTTCCCGGCGTGCGTCCGGGCACCGGAGACGACAATCCGCTGGCATGGCAGAGCGACGCGCTGTGTGCGCAGACCGATCCGGAGGCGTTCTTCCCCGAGAAGGGCGGCTCCACCCGCGACGCCAAGAAGATCTGCACCGGGTGCGAGGTCCGCGGCGAGTGCCTCGAGTACGCGCTCGCCAACGATGAGCGCTTCGGCATCTGGGGCGGCCTCTCCGAGCGCGAGCGGCGCAAGCTCCGCAAGCGCGCGGTCTGAGTTCCGATCCGGTGCGGGCGCACGTGCCCGCACCGGACGGCGAGCCGCCCGCACGGCGAGCCGCCCGCAGCAGCCGCCCGCGCGACGATCGGGGCACCTGGCGTGGGCGCTTCGTTTCATGGCGCGCCCGTGCGGATTCCGATGCCGCGCTGACGCCCGCTTAGGCTGTCCCCGATGTTCCCCAGAGTCACCGCCATCCTCGTCGTGCACCACGGCGGCGACCACCTCAGGCGCACCCTCGACGCGATCCGTGCGCAGGTCCGCACTCCGGACGCGCTGGTCGTCGTCCTCACCGAGCCCGACGCCGACGCGCGCGCGCACACGGCTGCGGCGGGGGCGACGCACGTCGTCGAACTGCAGGAGCACCTGTCGTTCGGCGAGGCCGTGCGGGCCGGCGAGCGCATGCTCGACACCCCGGCATCGGATGGCGACGCGCTCTGGCTGCTCGCCGAGGACTCGGCCCCCGAGCCGGGAGCGCTCGGCGCACTGCTCGCGACGCTCGAGACGGCCCGGTCGGTCGCCGTGGCCGGTCCGAAGCTCATGGAATGGGACGAATCCGACCGTATTGTCGGGCTCGGCCGCACCGTCACCCGGCTCGGGCGGAGCGTCGAGCTGGTCGCCGACGAACTCGACCAGGGCCAGCGCGACGCGTCGAGCGACGTGCTCGGGCTCGATCCGGCGGCGATCCTCGTGCGTCACACGGTCTGGCAGGCGCTCGACGGTTTCGACCCGGCGCTGCCGACCGTCGACGACGGACTCGACTTCGGAATCCGCGCGCGGCTCGCGGGTCACCGGGTCGCCGTCGTCCCCGGGGCGCGGGTGCGGTTCGCGGCCGACGGCGTGGCGGGCCCACACGGCGGCGGCGGGAGCCGCACGGCGCGTCGACGTGCCCGGGCGGCGAGGGCGGCGGAGCTCCACCGCCGACTCGTGTACGCGCCGGCCCCGGTCGTGCCGCTGCACTGGCTGAGCCTCCTTCCGCTCGCGGTGTTCCGGTCGATCAAGGATCTGCTCGTGAAACGGCCCGGTGCGATCACCGGGGAATTCGGTGCGGCGCTGGCGACGATGTTCTCGGGGATGCGGGTCGCGCGCGCGCGCCGGGTCCTGAAGGCGTCGCGCACGACGGGCTGGTCGTCGATCGCCCCCCTCCGGATGCAGCCCGACGACATGCGACGACGTCGTCAGGCGGCGGCCGAGGAGCGGCGCACCCGCGCCAGGGGGCGCACGCACGACCTGCAGTTCCTCGGTACCGGCGGCGGTTGGGTGCTGCTGGCGACCGCAGCCGGTTCGGTCGCACTCTTCTCCTGGCTGATCGGAGCGGCCGGGGTCGGCGGCGGCGGGCTCCTCCCGCTCTCGGGATTCGCCGAGCTGTGGCGCAACGCCGCATACGGATGGCGCGACGTCGGCACGGGATTCGTCGGTGCGGCCGACCCGTTCAACGGCGCCCTCGCCGTGCTCGGCTCGCTCACCTTCTGGTCGCCGTCGTTCGTGGTCGTGCTGCTCTGGCTCGTCGCGCTGCCGGCCGCCGCAATCGGCATGTGGTTCGCTGCATCACGTCTCACCGGCCGCGGATCGCTCCGCGCGTTCGCCGCCGTGGTGTGGGCTGCATCGCCGATGTTCCTCGCTGCGCTCGCCGAGGGGCGTCCGGGCGCGGTGATCGCCCATGTGCTCCTCGGCTGGCTGGCCTTCGCGGTCTTCGGCGCGGCGACGTCGTGGGCGGCGGCAGCGACCGCGTCCCTGTTGTTCGCAGCCGTCATCGCCGCGGCGCCGAGCCTCACCCCCGCGCTCCTCGTCGCCTGGGCCGTCGCGCTCGCCCTGAGCGGCCGGGCGGCGCCGCGCCTCGCGGGCCTGCCGATCCCCGCGCTCGCCCTCGCGCTCCCGCTTATCGCCTGGCAGGTCGGACGCGGCACGCCGCTCGCCCTCCTCGCCGACCCGGGCGTCCCGCTCGGCGGCCCGGAGCCGTCGGTGTGGCAGCTCGCCCTCGGCCTGCCGAGTGGCGGGTGGGGCGGATGGGACGAGCTCGTGCGCGCCACGACCTCGCTCGACCCGAGGCTCGTCGCGTCGCTCCTCGTCGTGCCGCTCGTGCTCGCGGCGCTCGCTGCGGTGCTCACTCCCCGTCTCCGCGGCGCGCTCCTCGCCCTCGGCACGGTACTGCTCGGGTTCGCGACGGCGGTCGCGGCGACGCACGTCTCGGTTGCGGTCGTGGGCCCCGAGGTCGTGTCCGTGTGGACCGGCGCCGGGCTCAGTCTCGCGTGGCTCGGGCTGATCCTCGCCGCGGTGATCGCCCTCGGTGCGGTCCGTCGCGGTGGGGCGATCCTCGCCGCGGCGGTCGCGGCGATCTCGCTCGTCGCCGTCGTGCCGTCGGCGGCCGCGATCGCGACCGACGCCGTGCCGCTCGCACCCGCGGCCGAGCGGAGCCTGCCGGCGTTCGTGATCGCCCAGGCCGATACCGACCCGCGGGTGACGACGCTCACGATGCAACCCGAGTCGGGCGGCGGCATCCGTGCCTGGCTCGAGCACGGCACCGGCGAGACGCTCGACGACCAGTCGACCCTCGACCAGACCCGCGTCGAGCTCACCGACGACGAAGCAGAGCTCGCGACGGTCGCCGGCAACCTCGCCTCGAGGAGCGGGTTCGATCCCGAAGCCGCGGTGCGCGAGTTCGGCGTCGCGTTCGTGCTGCTCGCGCCGGCCGCCGACGACGGCCGCGAGGCCACGCAGGCCGAGGTGCGCGCGCGCACCGCGCTCGACGGCAACGCGGCGCTCGTCGCGGTCGGCGAGACGGGCTTCGGCACGCTCTGGCGGTTCTCCGCCGCCGAACCGGATGCCGCGGCGGCCCGCATCCCGGCCGGCGCCGGCGGCCCTCTCGCCGTCGTCATCACGACGATCCAGCTCATCGTCATCGGCGCGGCCGTGCTGCTCTCGATCCCCACCGGCGCCGGACGCGAGGCCGATCGCCGGCCGAGCCGCCGGGTGCGACGTGGCGAAGGTCGCGCGGAACGGGGCGCAGCGCCGCCCGCGGAGGCCGACGGGTCGCCCGGAACCGCGGAGCCGTCCGATGCGGACCCGGCCGATACCGCCGAGTCCGCCGACGCGGATGCAGCGGCCGACGCCGGGGCCGCGGCATCCGCGGATGCGGACGACGCGCCGGCCGACGCCGTCGCCGGTGCGCCGGACGACACGCCTGCCGACGCCGACGCGCGGCCGAAGGCCGCTGCCGCGGAAGGAGTCGATGATGGCCGTTGACCGAAGGAGACTGCTGCGCGCCGGCGGGCGCGCCCTCGCGTTCGTCGGGGTGGCGGCCGTCGCGGTCGGGGCGCTCGCCGCCGCCGCGCTGGTGCCCTGGCCCGAGCACCGCGCCGCCGCCACGTCGGTGCTCGTGCAGCCGGCCGAGAGCCGTCAGCAACGGGTGTGCCCGGGACCGGTGCTGGCGCTCGGCGAGGATCCGGCCGCAGCGACCACCGCGTCATCCGTGGGCGCCGCCGACATCGTGACCGCCACCGAACCGGCCGACGCGGCACTCGAGGAGACGCCGCTCGCCGCACCGGGCAACCCGTTCGCCGTCGACGACGGCACACCCGTCGCCATCGCCGCGGAGCCCGGCGGTGTCGATGCGGGCATGCTCGCCGGTGCGCAGTCGCAGGGCGTGGCCGCCGAGACGCTCGCCGGATTCACCGCGGCGGCGTGCGGCGAGGCCGTCGCCGATGCGTGGCTCGTGGCCGGCGCGACGAACCTCGGGCGCAGCGGCCTCGTGCTGCTCTCGAATCCCACGGCGGTGGCGGCGACCGTCGACGTGCGGGTGGTCGGCGAGACGGGCGCGGCGGAGGCGCCCTCCGCGCTCGACATGATCGTGCCGCCCGGCACGCAGCGCGTGATCTCGCTCGCGGGGCTCGCGCCGAGCCTCAGCTCACCGGTCGTGCACGTGACGAGCACGGGCGGAGCGGTCGCCGCGAGCCTCGTGCACTCGGTCGTGGTCGGCCTCGCACCCGCCGGCGTCGAGCTGACCGGCGCGACCGCGCCCCCCGCGACGACCCAGGTGATCCCGGGGCTCGTGGTGCCGCAGTCCGGCGGCGTCGCGGCATCCGAAGACCACGCCGACGGCGACGACCACCCCGTCGTCCGGCTGTACGCGCCCGGTGGCGACCCCGTCGAGGTCTCGATCGGCGTCGTGCCCGAGTCGGGGTCTGGCGGCACCACGATCGAGGCGTCGCTGCAGCCCGGCCAGGTGGCCGACGTGCCGCTCGGCGTGCTCGACCAGGGCGTCTACACCGTCCGCCTCGAGGCCGACGCGCCGATCGTCGCGGCGGCACGGGCGACGGTCGGCGGAGCGGAGGGGCAGACGGATGCCGCTGCGCCGTCCGATCTCGCATGGACCGTCGCCACGGCGCCCCTCCTCGACTCCGCCGTCGTCGCGGTGCCCGATGGGCCGTCGCCGAGCCTGCATCTCGTCAACCCCGGCGGCTCGGCCGTCGACGTCACGCTCACGATCGGCGGCGCGGAGCGCACCGTCTCGGTGCCGGCCGCGGGTGCGGCGTCCGTGGCGCTCGACGGCGGAGCATCCGTCATCCTCGGCGGAACGGCGGGGCTGCACGCGACGGTGTCGTTCACCGGCGACGACGAGCTCGCCTCGTTCGGCGTGCAGCCGCCCGGGCCGCTCGACTCGCCGATCGCGGTCTACCCGCGCTGAGGCTCGTTCGCTGAGCCTGTCGAAGCGCCCTTCGACAAGCTCAGGGAGCGACGCGCGTCAGAGGTGCCGGTAGCGCCCGGGAGCGAGCTCCCACGGGTCCTTGTCGAGGAGCTCGGCGACGGCCCGGAACACGCAGCTCTCGATGAGCAGCTTCTCGTCGCGGTCCTCGCCCTCCTGCAGGCGCAGGAACCGCACGATCGGCAGGCGGTAGAACGTGATGCGGCGCTCGTCGTGCGCGACCTTCCACCGGTCGATGTGGTCGCCGTGGATCGCCTCGGCGGGGC
The DNA here is from genome assembly GCF_042720415.1 of Agromyces sp. NPDC058484. NCBI lineage: Bacteria > Bacillati > Actinomycetota > Actinomycetes > Micrococcales > Microbacteriaceae > Agromyces > Agromyces sp. NPDC058484. Next base: position 12,994 of record NZ_JBHXMP010000019.1, read on the forward strand.
CCTGCGCGACCTCGAACACGACGCCCTCGAGTTCGGGCCAGAGGCCGCGGAGGTAGGCGGCGGTCGTGGCGACCGTGAAGTCGAAGTCGTCGAGCCGCGTGCGGATCGGCTCGAGATGCGGCCCGGTGACCGCCGAGCGCATGCCGCGGCCGTGCCTGTCTCGGGCGAGCCGTCTGGCGGAGCGAGGCGTGGCGACACGGCGGGATCGGGCCATTTTCCCATCGTAGTGTCTGCCCTCCACCGCAATGCCCGCCCCCCTCGATACTCTGGTGTGGCCATGAGACGTTGTTCGCGCACCGCATGCGCCGCCGAGGCGGTCGCGACGCTCACGTTCGACTACGCCGACGCGATGGCCGTGCTCGGTCCGCTGGCCGTCTCGCGTGATCCGCAGGGCTATGACCTCTGCGCGCGTCATGCCGAGCGCACGTCGGCGCCGGTGGGGTGGCAGGTCGTCCGGCACGTCTCGCTCGGTGGGGTAGGTTTCAAGGCATGAATCCCGCTGCACCATCCGAGGCTCGCGCGCGCCTCGACGAGATCGTGAAGGCCTACGACGTTCGCGGAATCGTGGGTGAGGGCGTCACCGACGAGACCGTCGAAGCCCTCGCGGCCGGGTTCGTCGACGAGGTCGGCGCAGCGGGCGCGAAGGTCGTCGTCGGCCACGACATGCGCGACTCGTCGCCCGGCTTCGCGGCCGCGTTCGCACGCGGGGCGACCCGCCGCGGCGCCGACGTCGTGTCGATCGGGCTCTGCTCGACCGACGAGAGCTACTTCGCGTCGGGTTCGATGAACGCTCCCGCCGCGATGTTCACGGCGAGCCACAACCCCGCCGCCTACAACGGCATCAAGTTCTCGCGCGCCGGTGCGCAGGGCATCTCGCTCGACACCGGTCTCGCGGCGATCCGCGACCGGGCGGCCGAGTACCTCGAGCAGGGCATCACGGATGCCGCGCGCCGAGGCTCGATCGTCGAGGTCGACGTGCTCGCCGACTACGCGGCCTACCTCCGCTCGCTCGTCGGGCTCGGCGGCATCCGGCCCCTCAAGGTCGTCGTCGACGCGGGGAACGGCATGGGCGGTCTCACGGTTCCCGCGGTGCTCGGCACGGCCGCCGGGCTGCCCGCACTGCCCCTCGAGCTCGTGCCGCTGTACTTCGAGCTCGACGGCACGTTCCCGAACCACGAGGCGAATCCGCTCGAGCCCGCGAACCTCGTCGACCTGCAGCGCGCGGTGGTCGAGCACGGCGCCGATCTCGGGCTCGCGTTCGACGGCGACGCCGACCGGTGCTTCGTCGTCGACGAGCAGGGCGGGGCGGTGAACCCGTCGGCGGTCGCCGCGATCGTGGCGCTTCGCGAGATCCAGCGCGTGCGCGCAGCCGGTGAAGACGACATCTCGGTGATCCACAACCTCATCACCTCGCAGTTCGTGCCCGAGACGATCGAGCAGGCCGGGGCCACCGCCGTGCGCACGCGCGTCGGCCACTCGCTCATCAAGGACCGGATGCGCGAGACCGGGGCGGTCTTCGGCGGCGAGCACTCGGCGCATTACTACTTCCGCGACTTCTGGGGCGCCGACAACGGCATGCTCGCAGCGATGCACGTGCTCGCCGAGCACGGCGCGCACGACGAGCCGCTGTCGAAGCTCGCGGCGCGCTTCACGCCCTACGCCTTGTCCGGTGAGATCAACTCGACGGTCGAGGACGTGCCGGCGGCGTACACGCGCATCGTCGAGTCCTTCACCGGCCGTGCCGATTTCGACGAGTTCGACGGGCTCACGGTCACGGGCATCACCGCCGAGACGGAGCCGTTCTGGTGGTTCAACGTGCGCCCGTCCAACACGGAGCCGCTGCTGCGGCTCAACGTCGAGGGCGCGGATGCCGCGACGATGGAGTCCGTGCGCGACGAGGTGCTCGCGCTCATCCGCGGCTGATCACTGCGCGCGGAGCGCAGCCGGGCGTGGGCCTGCGAGAATGGTCGGCATGACGCTCGCCACCCCCACCGCGACATCCGCCCTCCCGTACAAGGTCGCCGACCTCTCGCTCGCCGAGGCCGGCCGCCACCAGCTCCGCCTCGCCGAGAACGAGATGCCCGGGCTCATGGCCCTCCGCGCCGAGTTCGGCGGGCACAAGCCGCTCGCGGGCGCGCGCATCGCCGGAAGCCTCCATATGACGGTGCAGACCGCGGTGCTCATCGAGACCCTCGTGGCGCTCGGCGCGCAGGTGCGCTGGGCGAGCTGCAACATCTTCTCCACGCAGGACGAGGCCGCCGCCGCCGTCGTCGTCGGTCCAGACGGCACCGTCGACGAGCCGTCGGGCGTGCCCGTGTTCGCCTGGAAGGGCGAGACGCTCGAGGAGTACTGGTGGTGCACCGACCGCATCTTCGACTGGAGCGCGGAGGCTGCGGCATCCGGTGCCGACTGGATCGGCCCGAACATGATCCTCGACGACGGCGGCGACGCCACCCTGCTCGTGCACCAGGGCCGCGAGTTCGAGGCGGCGGGCGAGGTTCCCGAGGCGACGGATGCCGCGAGCCACGAGTTCCGCGTCGTGCTCGACACGTTGCGCCGCTCGCTCGAGCTCGCGCCCGACCGGTGGACCCGCATCGCTGAGGAGATCCAGGGCGTCACCGAGGAGACCACCACCGGCGTGCACCGCCTGTACGAGCTGCACGCCAACGGCGAGCTGCTCTTCCCGGCGATCAACGTGAACGACTCGGTGACGAAGTCGAAGTTCGACAACAAGTACGGCATCCGGCACTCGCTGCCTGACGGCCTGAACCGGGCTACCGACGTCCTGATGGGCGGCAAGGTGGCGTTCGTCGCCGGGTACGGCGATGTCGGCAAGGGCGCGGCCGAGGCGCTTCGTGGGCAGGGGGCCCGCGTCATCGTCTCCGAGGTCGACCCGATCTGCGCGCTCCAGGCAGCGATGGACGGCTACCAGGTCTCGCGCCTCGAGTCCGTGCTCGGCGAGATCGACATCCTCGTCACGGGCACCGGCAACAAGGATGTCGTGACCCTCGAGCACCTGCTCGGCCTCAAGCACCTCGCGGTCGTCGCGAACGTCGGCCACTTCGACAACGAGATCGACATGGCGGGCCTCGAGTCGCTCGAGGGCGCCGAACGCGTCGAGATCAAGCCCCAGGTGCACGAGTGGCGCCTGCCGACCGGCCGCAGCGTGCTCGTGCTCTCCGAGGGGCGGCTCATGAACCTCGGCAACGCCACGGGGCATCCGTCGTTCGTGATGTCGAACTCGTTCACGAACCAGGTGCTCGCGCAGATCGAGCTGTGGACCCGCCCCGACGCGTACCCCGTGGGCGTGTACGTGCTGCCGAAGCACCTCGACGAGAAGGTCGCGCGCCTGCACCTCGATGCCCTCGGCGTGGAGCTCACCGAGCTCACCCCCGAACAGGCCGCCTACATCGGCGTGCCGGTCGAGGGGCCGTACAAGGTCGACCACTACCGCTACTGACCCTTGGCGGATGCCGCGGCGCGCATCCGCTTGTTGCCGGATTCGGGGATTCAACCGACACGCCGTAAATGGCGCCTTCTCGTGCGGCGCGGCGCCCCAATTTCCGAATCGGGTCACACGAACAGGTCGGACCCACTCGGCCAGCTCACATCGACGGCTCAGTGAGCGCGGGGCTCAGCGGTCGGGGAAGCCCGCGGGCCTCGCCGTGAGCTGCGGCTCGAGCGCGGCCATCCGCGCGCCCTCGAGCCGGAGCGCGGTGAGGTCGCGCTCGCGGCGCAGGGCGACGACGGCCGCGAGGAAGCGCTCGGGCGGGGCATCCGGCAACGGCGACACGAAGGGTGCGACCTCGGCGGCGAGGGATGCCGCGACGCGGGCACGGCTCTCGGGCACCAGGTGCTCCACGTTGCCGAAGAACGACGCCACCCGGCGCGCGATCGGATCGGGCAGGCGCGCGACGTCGGCGATCGCGGCCCAGCCGACGAGCTCGGGCGGCACGCCGAACGCGGTCTGCGGCAGCCTCGGCACCCGCTCGACCTGCGCGTGCGTGCCCGCGAGGACATCGCCGAGGCGTTTCGACGACGGGCTGAGGAAGCCCACGAGCGCAGCGAGGCCGCCGAACGTCAGGTAGATCTCGATGACGCCGGTGAGGGCGCGGATGAAGGCGTGCCGGAATCCGATCGCCCCGCCGTCGTCGCGCACCACGCGGAGGCCGAGCGCGAGCTTGCCGAGCGACCGGCCGCGCGATGCCGTCTCGACGGCGGTGGGGAGCACGACGATGCAGCCGACGACACCCGCGACGATGATGGCGCGGAACGCCGCCTCGTCGACCGAGAGCCCCGCCAAAGAGAGCAGCAGGGCGACGATGAGCAGCACCGCGACCAGCACGTCGATGGCCGTGCCGCCCGCGCGGATGAGCGCGCTCGCGGGGCGTAGGTCGAGGGCCACGGCCTCGCCGGTGACCAGGCCCTCGTCGTCGAATCGGGCGGCCCGGCTCGGGGATCCGGTCGCGTCGGCCATGGGTAGTATTCAAGCAGATGGACCTCGACGCGCTCGCCTCCGCCCGCCATGACGACTGGGAGCGGCTCGATGTGCTCTCGCGCACGCGGAGACTCGACGGGCCCGCCGCCGACGAGCTCATCGAGCGGTATCAGGGCGCGGCATCCGACCTCTCGCTCGTGCAGACCACGGCCGGATCGACCGCGCTCGGGGATCGCCTCTCGGTGTCGCTCGCGCACGCTCGCCTACGCTTCACGGGCGCACCCGAGAACTCGTTGCGGCAGTTCACGCGGTTCGCGGTCGTGAGCCTCCCGGCGGCGCTCTACCGCCTGCGCTGGCTCACCCTCGCCGTCGCGGTCGCCACCTTCGTCGTCGCGGCGCTCTACGCGTGGTGGATCGGCGGCGACCCGCGCGTGCTCGCCGCGCTCGGCAGCGAGCGGGAGTTGCGTCAGCTCGCCGAGGAGGGGTTCGTGGCCTACTACTCGGAGAACCCCGCGGCATCGTTCACCGGCGCGGTCTGGACGAACAACGCGTGGATTGCCGCGCAGTGCGTCGCGTTCGGCATCCTGGGGGTCTGGGTGCCGTACGTCGTCCTGCAGAACGCGCAGAACCTCGGCATCACCGCGGCGGTCATGTTCGCGTACGACGAGGCCGACACGTTCTTCCTCTACATCGCTCCGCACGGCCTGCTCGAGCTCACGTGCGTGTTCGTCGCCGCCGCGGCCGGCCTGCGCATCTTCTGGGCGTGGGTCGCACCGGGCGCAAGGCCGCGCGGGGTCGCGCTCGCCGAAGACGCTCGGTCGCTGTTCACGGTGGCGATCGGCCTGGTGTTCTTCCTGTTCGTGTCGGGGCTGATCGAGGGCTTCGTCACCCCGGCGCCATGGCCGTGGCCCGTGAAGATCGGCATCGGGGCGCTCGCCCTCGGCGGCTTCCTGGCGTACATGCTCGTGCTCGGCGGCCGCGCTGCGCGTGCCGGGGAGACCGGCGACCTCGTCGAGTTCGACGCGGGTGCCAGCCGCATCGCGGCCGGCTGAGTCGCGGGTCGTTCGTCGCGGCCATCCGCGGGTCGTTCGTCGCGGCCATCCGCGGGTCGTATGCCGCGGCATCCACCGTTTGCATGACATGGCCAGGTTCGCATGACGTCTCCAGTTGTCAACGTCATGCAAGTCGGGCGATGTCATGTAAACCGGTGTGGGGAAGACAGGCCGGTGTGGGAAGACATGCCGGTGTGGGGACGACAAGTCAGAGCCGTCCCGCGGCCTTCAGCTCGAGATAGGTGTCGGCGAGGGCGGGCGGCAGTTCGTGCGGCGCCGCCGTCACGGTGATGGCGCCGAGGCGCCGCACGGCCGCCGCCACCCGCTCGCCATCGAGCAGTGCGCGCTCGGCGGCCGCCGCCCGGTACGCACTGTCGAGCGAGTCGCGCTCACGAGCGGCCCGGGCCACGGCCGGGTCGGCGACGGATGCCACGACCACCGTGTGCCGCGACGTGAGCTGCGGCAGCACCGACAGCAGCCCGCGGGCGCTGCCCGGCGAGTCGGCTGCGGTGAGCAGCACGACGAGAGCGTGGTGGCTCGTGACCTGGCGCACCTGCCCGGGCACCGACGCCCAGTCCGCCTCGATGAGCTCGGCATCGATGCCGGCCATCGCGTCGACCATGCGGGTGAGCAGTTCGGCGCCGCTCGCGCCGTGCACGCGGCCGCGCAGCCGGCGGTCCCACGCGAGGAAGTCGACCCGGTCACCCGCATGCGACGCGAGCGCCGCGAGCAGCAGTGCGGACTCCCACGCGGTGTCGAGCCGCGGCTCGTCGGCGATGCGCGCCGCCGCGGTGCGCGAGGTGTCGGCCACGATGACGATGCGGCGGTCGCGCTCGGGGCGCCAGGTGCGCACCATGAGGCGGGCACTGCCCGGCATCTCGAGGTTCGCGTGCCGCGCGGTGGCCCGCCAGTCGATCGAGCGCACGTCGTCGCCGCGCACGTACTCGCGGATCGAGTCGAACTCGGTGCCCTGCCCGCGGATGAGGAGCGGCGTGCGTCCGTCGAGCTCGCGCAGGCGCGTGAGCCGCGACGGCAGGTGCGCCCGGGAGTGGAACGGCGGCAGCACGCGCACGCGTCCGGGCGCGGCGAGCGTCGCCTGCCGTGCCCAGAGCCCGAGCGGACCGACGGCCCGCAGCGTGACCTGCGAAGAGCGCCGATCGCCGCGCCGCCAGGGCGTGAGCTCGAGCGTCATCCGTCGCCGCTCACCCGGCGGGATGCGCACCATCGTGCGGTTGGCACCGGCGACCCCGGCCGACGGCTCCCAGCCGTCTCGGACGACGGCGCGAAGCATCCGCGACCCGAGGTTCTGCACCGCGAGCTCGGCCGCCACGGTCTCGCCGAGCCGCACCCGGTCGGGCAGGTCGCGGGTCAGCGCCACCTGCCTGGGCGACGCGGCGAGCGACAGGTCGAGCACGCCCGCGGCGACGGCGAACGACAGCCAGCCGAGAAGCGCGAGCCACGCGGCATCCGCGCCCGACATGCCGGCGACGACCACCGGCACGACGCCGAGCGCGACGAGCAGCACGAACCGACCGGAGACCGCCATGTCAGAGCGGCACCTGCACCTGCTGGACGACCCCGCGCAGCACCGCGTCGACCGCCACGCCCTCGAGCTCGGCCTCGGGCCGCAGCTGCACGCGGTGCCGCCACACGGGCAGCAGCATCGCCTGCACGTGGTCGGGCGTGAGCGAGTCGTACCCGGTGAGCCACGCCCACGCCTTCGCCGCCGCGAGCAGCGCCGTCGTCGCGCGCGGGCTGACGCCGAGCCGCATCGACGGGCTGCGCCTGGTGGCCCGGGCGAGATCGACGACGTACGCGAGCACGTCGTCGGAGACGCGAATGGATGCCGCCGCCGCACGCGCCGCGGCGAGCTCGGTCGCCTCGAGCACCGGCGTGACGCCCGCGGCCGCGAGGTCGTGCGGGTCGAATCCCTCGGCGTGCCGGCGCAGCAGCGTCACCTCGGCGTCGCGCTCGGGCACGTCGAGCACGAGCTTCAGCAGGAACCGGTCGAGCTGCGCCTCGGGCAGGCTGTAGGTGCCCTCGTACTCGATGGGGTTCTGGGTCGCGGCGACCATGAACGGGTCGGGCAGCGGGCGTGTGACGCCGTCGGCCGAGACCTGCCGCTCCTCCATCGCCTCGAGCAGCGCCGACTGCGTCTTCGGCGGCGTGCGGTTGATCTCGTCGGCGAGCAGGATGTTCGTGAACACCGGGCCCTCGCGGAACGCGAACTCGCCCGACCGAGGGTCGTACGCGAGCGAGCCGGTGACGTCGCCGGGCATGAGGTCGGGCGTGAACTGCAGGCGGCGCGTGTCGAGCTGCAGCGTGCGGCTGAGCGTGCGTGCGAGCAGCGTCTTCGCGACGCCCGGCACGCCCTCGAGCAGCACGTGGCCGCGCGTGAGCAGTGCGATGATGAGGCCCGTCACGGCGCCGTCCTGGCCGACGACGGCCTTGCCGACCTCGGCGCGCACGCGGTTCAGCGCGGCGCGCAACTCGTCGTCGGTGGCCGCGGTCGTCGTGGCGTCGGCAGCGGAGGTCGCAGTCGGCGGGGCCGCTGTCGTGCTCGCATCGGATGCGGGAGTCGCGTCGGTCATGGTCGCCTTCCTGTCGGGCGGTCGGAATCGTCCGCTGAGCCTGTCGAAGCGCGCGGGTCGTCCGCTGAGCCCGTCGGAGCGACGGCTCCCTTCGACGAGCTCAGGGAGCGGTCGGGCCGGATCGAGCCTCGCACGTCGCGCTCGAGGCGGTCGTGCTCGCCGGCGAGCTCGACGAACTCGCGGTCGCCGGCGGGCACGTCGGCGACGAGCAGGCGGGCGACGGATGCCGCATCGCGGCCGGTCGCGACCGCTGCCGCCTCGGCGAGGGTGTCGACGTCGGACGACCGCGGCAGCCTGAGCAGCGCCGCGATGCGCCCGATCGCGCCGATACGGAGCTGGTCGGCGGCATGGCCGCGCGCGGCGTTGCGCGCGTACAGGCGCGCCCGCCCCTCGCTCGTCTCACCGGCCGGCACGTGCACCGGCAGGTTCTCGACGACGAGCGGGCCGAACCGGCGCCCCCGCCAGACGCCGGCGGCGACGACCACGGCGATGAGGAGCACGATGACGGGGCTCACCCACCCGGGGGTGAGTTCGGCGAGTGTCGGCGCCGTTGCGGCATCCGCATCTCCGGGCCCCGGAAGGTACCAGACGAGACGGTCGGATGCCCCGAGCAGGCCGATCGCGAGTGCGGCGTTGCCGGCCTCGTCGATGCGGTCGTTCGTGAAGACGGTGGTCGCGGCGACGAGGGTGAGCTCGCCGCCGGCGCGACCGGGACCGGAGACCACGGCATAGCCGAACTCGCCGTCGCGGAAGCAGCCCGTGAACCCCGCAGCCTGCGCGTCGTCGTCGACCGTGAGGAGCCGCTGCCCGTCGGAGAGTTCGCCGGCCCGCTCGGCGGCGCCCACGTCGCACGCGACCTCGTCGAGCGCGCCGGTCGCTGTGCCGCCGAGGCGCACTCCGGGTGCGAGCACCTCGAGGGTGCCGAACGCCGGCTCGGCCACCACGAGCCGGTCGACTGCCGACGCGAGCTCGTCGAGTCGTTCTGCGTCGAGGAGCGCGAGCTCGTCGTAGAGGAACACGGTCGCGCCGCCCTGTGCGGCGTCGACGGCGGCGTCGATGCCGCGGGCCTGGGTCACGTCGATCCCGTGCGAGCGGAGCACCTCGACGAGCGCCTTGGAACCGGGCGGCGCAGGGTTGTCGGCGCCGAGCACGGCGCCCGGAGCGCGGATGCCGCCCTGTACCACGAGCACGACCAGCGCGCCGAGGACGAGGGCCGCGGCGATCACGATCCAGGCTCGCCGCCGCCGGAGCCCGGCGCGCAGGGTCGGCGTGATCGAAGGTGCGACGAGCGTCATGCCGGGACCTGGGTCACCGGCGCGGCCCGGGCGAGCGCACCTTCGAGGTCGGTGAGCGCGTCGTAGCGCTCGCTCGTGCCGGCCCGACCGAGGTAGCGCACGGCGTCGAAGTCCGCCGCAGCGGCCCGGAGCGCGTGCTCGTGGCGGGGGAACGGCGCGGTCGCGGCATCCGCGACACCGCGTGCCGTCGTGCCCGGATGCACCCGGATCAGGTCGCGTTCGACCATCCCGCGCGCGAGGGCGCGGAACCGCTCCTCGATCGCGAGCGGCCAGTCGCCGGCCGCAGCAGCCGCCGCGGCAGCTCGGCGGAGCGTCTCGAGGTCGCGTCGATCCGCGTCGTCGAAGAGCGGCGCGGGGGCCCGACGGCGCCGGCGCAATCGCGGCACGCCGAAGACGAGGAGGCCCACGACGACCACGACGGCGACGACCACGACGCCCAGGAGCGTGAGCAGTGGCCCCGGCAGGCCGGTCGCGCCCTCGAACAGGCTGACGAACCAGTCGCGGATGGCCTGCATCGCGAGGTCGAACGCATTGGGCCGGGCGTTCTGGTATTCGGTCTTCGCGAGCTCGTCCTGGAGCCAGCGGCGCGCCTCGGGTGCGTCGGGATCGAGCGGTGTCCCGCCGAGCGGACCCGAGTTCACGCGGGGGCCGTCGCCGGGACGTCGGGTGCACGGAACGGGTCGCCGACCGGCCGGCCGGCGTCTCGCAGTTCGACGTGCCGCTGGAGCTCGAGGTCGAGGCCTTCCTTGCGCATCCGCAGGTCGATGGTGATGACGGCGACCAGTGCCGCCTGCACGACCGCGGTGATCGCCCCGATCAGGAGCGAGAGGATCATGGTGACCACGGTCGTCCCGATCAGGATCGGGAGCGCGGCGCCGGTGCCGGTCGGGTCGATGATCGTTGCGAGGATGGTGCCGACGAGCGACACGGGCTGCACCACGATGTTGGCCGCTGCGTTGAGCACGAAGCCGACGAGCAGGAGCGTGCCGAACGTGCGCCAGTAGAAGCCGTCGGTGAGGCGCCACGAGCGGCCGACCGCGGTGCGGATCCCGGCATGCTCGAGCACGATCACGCTCGGCACGAGCGACAGCTTCACGCCGAGCCAGGCGCCGAGCACGAGGAGGCCGAGCCCGAGCACGACGGCGATGCCGATGCCGACGAGGAGGCTGACCGGATCGAACGAGGCCGCCACGAGCACGATGAGGAAGACGAGCGCGACCGCCGCGAGGAGTGCGGCGGCCAGGAGCAGCGTCCACCCGATGAGCGGCCAGATGCGCGACGCGGCGCGGCGCCACAGCGCGCCGAATCCCAGCTTGTCGCCCAGCGTGCCGCTCGCGACCTCGACGACCATGACGCCCTGGAGGAACGCACCCGCCACCACCGAGATGGCCACAGGCACGAGCATGAGCAGGAGGAACCCGCCCACGGTTCCCGAGAGGATCGCGTCGGTGTCGGCCGCCGTCGCGTTCTCGAGCCGTGAGAACGTCACCGCGAGGAACGGCACGAAGACCGCCGCGGTCGCGACGACCGAGACGAGCTGCACGACGAGGCCGCTGCCGAAGGTCGCGGCGGGGTTGTGCCGAAGGGTGCGGAACGGAGCCCAGAGCAGGGTGCCGAATCCGAGCGGACGCAGGGGGAGGAGCCCGGGCTTCGGCGGCGGCGTCCACCCGCCGGGACCGGCCGGCGGAGGGTACGCGCTGGCGGGTGCATCGCCTGAGGCGGGAGGCGGGGCATCCGTGGCTCTCGGCGCAGCGGGAACGGTGCCTGGCGCCTGCCAGTCGTGGTCGGACACCTGCATGCGCTCCTTCCGGCGGGGGATGTCCCCATGCTTTCACATTTCGCATGGCCGGCGACGTGGCGCGGACGTCGGCGGCACACCGGATCGCTCAGGCGCCATGCAGCGGTCGTTCGGCCGGCTCACGGCTCCGAACGACTACAGTGGAGCCACTGCCATCGGCCGCCCACCGGCGACGGCCAAGACGGAGACGAACGGATGACCCCACGCGTACTCGTCGTCGACGACGACACGGCCCTCGCGGAGATGATCGGCATCGTGCTGCGCACCGAGGGCTTCGATCCGGCGTTCTGCGCGGATGGCACCGGCGCCCTCTCGGCGTTCCGCGAGACGAAGCCCGACCTCGTGCTCCTCGACCTCATGCTGCCGGGCATCGACGGCATCGAGGTCTGCGGGCGCATCCGGGCCGAATCGGGCACGCCGATCATCATGCTCACGGCCAAGTCCGACACGGCCGACGTGGTCAAGGGCCTCGAGTCCGGCGCCGACGACTACATCGTGAAGCCGTTCAACCCCAAGGAGCTCGTGGCGCGCATCCGCACCAGGCTCCGTCCCACCCCCGATCCTGTCGCCGAGACCCTCGCCATCGGCGACCTGACCATCGACGCGGCCGGACATGAGGTGCGCCGCGGCGACGAGCGCATCGGCCTCACCCCGCTCGAGTTCGACCTGCTGCTCACGCTCGCCTCGAAGCCGCAGCAGGTGTTCACCCGCGAGATGCTGCTCGAGCAGGTCTGGGGCTACCACTACAAGGCCGACACCCGGCTCGTGAACGTGCATGTGCAGCGGCTCCGCGCGAAGGTCGAGCACGACCCCGACAACCCGCGCATCGTGATGACCGTGCGCGGCGTCGGCTACCGGGCCGGCGCGACGACGTAGGCCGCGCATGATCGCGGCCGACGCCTCCCCGATCTTCGCCGCCGGTTCGTGGCGTGAGACCCCGCGCCGTATCGCGGCGCTCTGGCGTCGTTCGCTGCAGTTCCGCACCGTCCTCATCACGCTCGGGCTGTCGGGGCTCGCGATCGCCGTGATCGGGCTCTACATCTCCTTCAGCGTCGCCTCGAACCTGTTCCAGGACCAGCGCGAGCGCGTGCTCGAGGCGTCCAACAGCGCCACCAGGGCGGCGCAGCTCATCCTCGATTCGTCGGATGCCTCCGACCGGGCGTCGCTCCAACTGCTCATGAGCTCGGCGATCAACACGGTCTCGAGCGTCTCGGGAAGCACTGACGTCGCGCTGTTCCGCGAACCCGGGGCGACGCCCGTGCTGATCGCCCCGCCCGACCGGCTCAGCCCGCGCCTCGGCGGCGGCGTGATCACGCCCGAGCTGCGCGACCAGGTGCAGGAAGACCCGGGCGGTCAGTACTGGCAGTCCGTCTCGCTGGCGGATGCCGACGGGGCGACGTCGCCGGGCATCGTCGTCGGGAGCGACCTCGATGTCCCGGCCGCCGGGCGCTACGAGCTCTACATCGGCTACAACCTCGGGGAGGCGGAGCAGACGCTCGCGTTCATGCACCTCACGGGACTCATCGGCGCCGCTGCGCTGCTCGCGCTGCTCAGCGCGATCACGCTGGTCGTCGTGCGCTGGGTCATCGAGCCGATCCGCACGACCGCGGCGACGAGCCGGCGGCTCGCCGCCGGCGACCTGGGCGTGCGCGTGCCCGAGAAGGGCGAGGACGAGCTGGCGGCGCTCGCGGCATCCTTCAACGGCATGGCCGACAGCCTTCAGGCACGCATCCGCGAGCTCGCGGAGCTCTCGGTCATGCAGCAGCGGTTCGTCTCCGACGTCTCGCACGAGCTCCGCACGCCGCTCACGACAATCAGGCTCGCCGGCGACGTGCTCTACGGCCAACGCGAGGACTTCCCGGGGCCGACGTCGCGAACCGTCGAGCTCCTGCACACCCAGACCGACCGCTTCGAACGACTCCTCGCCGACCTCCTCGAGATCAGCCGGTACGACGCCGGGTCGGTGACCCTCACGATCGAGCCGACGAACCTCGTGCACCTCGCGGGCGACGCGATCGAGTCGATGCACGAGCTGGCGCGGGAACGCGGCAGCGAACTGCGGCTCGTCGCCCCGGGCGGCCATCTCGACGCGGACGTCGACCCGAGGCGCATCCGCCGCATCGTGCGCAACCTCCTCGGCAATGCGATCGAGCACGGCGAGGGACGCCCGATCGTCGTCGCGATCGACAGCAACGAGAACGCGATCGCGCTCTCGGTGCGCGACTACGGCCTGGGCATGAACGAGGAGGATGCGGCGCGCGTGTTCGACCGGTTCTGGCGGGCCGAGCCGAGCCGGATGCGCACGATCGGCGGCACCGGCCTGGGCCTCGCGATCTCGCTCGAAGACGCGGTCGCCCACGGCGGCTCGCTCGACGTATGGTCGGAGCCAGGCAAGGGCTCGGTGTTCCGGCTCACCCTTCCGAGGACCCCGGATGCCGCGGCCGTCGTGTCACCGCTGCCGCTCCAACCCGAGGATCCGGGTGCCGCCGGTCCGACGGCGACCGGCGCGGTCGGGGCCGTCGAGCCCGTCGGTCCCGCAGTCGCGCGAGGGGAGCAGCACGATGCGTAGACGCCTGCTCGCGGCATCCGTCGCCCTGGTCTGCCTCGTGCTGTCGGGGTGCGCGACGATCCCCGGCTCGGGTTCGGTGCAGCGGGGCGACCCCGCGCTCGTCGACTCGTCGGTCGACCTCGACTTCATCGTGCAGGGCCCCGCGGACGGCGCGACGCAGCTCGAGATCCTCGACGGGTTCATCTTCGCGGCGCAGAGCCCGCGCAACAACTACCAGGTCGCCCGCGAGTTCCTGACGCCGGGGTTCGCCGACGAGTGGCAGGCCGACGCCCGAGCCACGATCGATGTGCTCGCCGACCGCGACGAGGAGGTGGTCGACGAGGCGACGATCCGCGTCGACGCGACCCCCGCAGCCTCGCTGGGCGACAACGGCCAGTACGAGGAGCCCGACTCGCGCACCCCCATCCCGCTCGACTACCGGTTCGAGCAGGTCGACGGAGAATGGCGCATCTCGAGCGCGCCGGCCGGCCTGCTGATCGACCAGGTCAGCTTCGCCCAGGTGTTCCGCGAGTACACCCTCTACTTCTTCGATCCGACGTTCCGCTATCTCGTGCCCGACGTGCGCTGGTACGCCGGCCGTGACTCGGCGCAGACGAGCATCGTGCGCTCGCTCCTCGCCGGACCCGCAGAATGGCTGGCGCCGGGCGTCGTCTCGGCGTTCCCCGAAGGCATGCAGCTGGAACCGGCGGCGGTGCCGGTGGTCGGCGGCGTCGCCGGCGTCTCGCTCACGGGCGCGGCCTTCGACAACCTGCGCGCCGTGCAGCGCATGCAGGCGCAGCTCGACGCGAGCCTGATCGGGGTGCGCAACATCGACGACGTCGACCTCACGCTGAACGGGGCCGACCCCGACGCGCCGCCGCTCTCGGATCCGCCACTGAAGAATCCCCGCGTGGACCCGCGCGCGGTCGTCTTCGACGGCGAGACGTTCGGCTATCTCGCGGTCTCGGGGGAGGGCATCGACCCGATCCCGGGACTCTCACCGCAGGTCGCCGCGCTCGCCCCCACCGGCGTCGCCCTCGGCCCGGGCGGTTCCTCCGCGGCGGTCCTCAATGCGCAGGGCGTCTCGATCGTACGTACCGGCGATGAACCGGTGCTCCTCGACCCGCGTGCGGATCTCGTGACGCCGGCCGTCGACGGCGAGGGGGTCGTGTGGTCGGTGCCCGCCGGGGCACCCGACCAGCTCGTGTGGTTCGCGCCCGACGGCACCTCCGATCAGGTCGCCGTGCCGTGGAGCGGAACGTCGATCGCCGCGATCGAGGTCTCGCGCGACTCGACGCGCATCGTGGCGCTCCTTGCCGACGGGGCGGGCACGCACTTCGTCGCCGCTTCGATCGAACGCGAGGGCGACGGCCGGCCTGTCGCTCTGGGCACCACGCCGCTGCGACTCGACGACGTCTCGGGCACCCCGCTCGACGTCGCGTGGCTGGACGCGCGCACCGTCGCCTCGATCACGGGCCTGCCCGACGGCACGACGCGCATCGTCACCCAGGAGCTCGGCGGGTTCTCGAGCCAGCGCGACGGACCGGACGGCGGCGTGCTCATCGACGGCGGCAACAGCGACCTTCGCGCGCTCACGGCGAGTGGCGAGCTCGGCGTGCCGAGCGGCGTCGGCTGGCAGGTGCGCGCGACCGGCATCCGTCTGATCGCCCCGCAGCAGCCGGGCTGATCCACTCGTCCTCCACCTCTCCGATCCGACGCGGGCGCCGCACGACGTGCGGTCCCGTCGTGGCCGACGCGGCGGTGCGGGTGACACTCGGAGGGTGATGCCTCCTCCCGCACCGATCGCACCGCGCGTCCTCGCCGCCGTGCGAAGCGCGGCGCTCGACGCGCTCGCCGTGCTGGTGCCGGTCACCTGTGTCGGCTGCGCCGCCGCCGACCGCGCGGTCTGCGGCGACTGCCGCCTCGCCCTCCTCGTGACGCCCCGCCTCGTCGAGCGGCCGGTCCTCGGCGCGGCCTGGGCAGGTCTCGAGTACTCGGGCAGGGTCGCGAACGCGATCGGCGCGTTCAAGGACGGAGGGCGAACGGATGCCGCGGGCGCGCTCGCAGGCGCGCTCGGCACCGCGATGGCGGCGGCCCTCGTCGGCGTGCCGCGGGGATCCGTCGAGGTGTGCACGGTGCCGTCGACCGCGGACGCGATGCGGGAGCGGGGGTACGCGCCGGTCGAGCTCCTGCTCGCCCGCCGCGGCATCCGCTCGTCGCGGGTACTGCGTCTCGCACGTGCACGGAGCGACCAGGCGGGGCTCGGGGCCGACGGCCGCCGTGCGAACGCGGCCGGGACGCTGAGGGCCCGTGAGACGCTCGCCGGACGGCGATTCCTGCTCGTCGACGACGTGCTGACGACCGGCTCCACCCTCGTCGAAGCACGACGGGCGTTGGCCGCAGCGGGCGGCTCGGTCGCGGCGATCGCAGTGCTCGCCGAGACGCCGCTGCGACGTTCCGTGGGTGCGGCGAACGCACGGGACGGACTCCGTGACATTGCCGCGCAAGGGGGCTACGGTGGCAGGACAGGCGTGGTCGATCCGCCCTTCAGCCCCGGGTGACACGCCGGTAGATGGAGGTCGTCATGGAACTGAACATCGTCGGACGAAACCTGGGAGTCACCGACCGATTCCGCGCCTACGCGGAGGAGAAGTCGGAGAAGGTCACCAATCTCGCCGAACGAGCCATCTCCCTCGACGTGAAGCTCAGCCGTCACAATGAGAAGAACGGCAACACCGGCCTCGACCGCGTCGAACTCACCCTCGTCGGCAAGGGCCCCACCGTGCGGGCCGAGGCCGACGGCTCAGACAAGTACGCCGCGTTCGACGTCGCCCTCGGGCGTCTCCTCGAGCGCATCCGCCGCGCGAAGGACCGCCGAAAGGTCCATCGCGGCCAACGCCGGCCCACGTCGCTCCGCGAGGCCACCGACATCGGGTTCAGCGAGGTCGGAGTGCAGGCCGCAGCTCCCGAAGTGCTCGAACAGGTGCGTACGGGCAGCATTCCGGTCGTCGACGAGAACCACCAGGCGACCGAGGAAGACGAGGTCTACTGCCCTGTGGTCATCCGCCGCAAGGTGTTCGCCTCCAACCCGATGACCGTCGACGACGCCCTCTACTTCATGGAACTCGTCGGCCACGACTTCTACCTCTTCGTCGACGCCGAGACGGGGCGCCCGAGCGTCGTCTACCGCCGCAAGGGATGGGACTACGGCCTGATCGGCCTCGACGACCGAGCGGATGCCGAATCCGGCGGGTCCGCACCCGAACTGCAGCGGGCGACCGCCTGACGCTGCGCGCTCCGCATCCCGCTCGCTGAGCCTGTCGAAGCGAGGCCCTTCGACAGGCTCAGGGCACGGGGCCGGTTCACCGCTAGCATGGTTATGATGACCGTCTGCACGGCGGCAACGGGCATGCCCGCCAGTCCCACCCGAGGAAGTTCCACCCGAGGAAGTTCCTTCCGAGGGCTGTTCCACCGAGGGCTGTTCCACCGAGGGCTGTTCCACCGAGGAACACGGCGGCGCCCGACGACTACAGGAGAACATTCGTGGCTTCGATTCTGGAAAGGGTCCTCCGCGTCGGCGAGGGTCGCACCCTCAAGCGACTGGAGAACTACGCAGCGGCGATCAACGCCCTCGAAGACGATTTCCAGGCGCTCACCGACGACGAGCTGAAGCACGAGACCGTCGAGCTGCGCGAGCGCTACGCAGGCGGCGAGTCGCTCGACGACCTGCTGCCCGAGGCGTTCGCCGCGGTGCGCGAGGCGAGCCGCCGCACCCTCGGCCTGCGTCACTTCGACGTGCAGCTCATGGGCGGGGCGGCCCTGCACCTCGGCAACATCGCCGAGATGAAGACGGGCGAGGGCAAGACCCTCGTCGCGACGACCGCCGCCTACCTGAACGCGCTGACCAGCCGTGGCGTGCACATCGTCACGGTCAACGACTTCCTGGCGAGCTACCAGTCCGAGCTCATGGGTCGCGTCTTCCGCGCGCTCGGCATGACCACCGGATGCATCGTCGCCGGCCAGACGCCCGCGGTGCGCCGTGAGCAGTACGCCGCCGACATCACCTACGGCACGAACAACGAGTTCGGCTTCGACTACCTGCGCGACAACATGGCATGGCAGTCGGGCGACATGGTGCAGCGCGGACACAACTTCGCGATCGTCGACGAGGTCGACTCGATCCTCATCGACGAGGCGCGCACGCCCCTCATCATCTCGGGGCCCGCGTCGGGCGAGGCGAATCGCTGGTTCAGCGAGTTCGCGGGCCTTGCGAAGCGACTCGAGCCCGGCGAGGACTTCGAGGTCGACGAGAAGAAGCGCACCGTCGGCGTGCTCGAGCCCGGCATCGAGAAGGTCGAAGACTACCTCGGCATCGACAACCTGTACGAGTCGGCGAACACGCCGCTCATCTCGTTCCTGAACAACTCGATCAAGGCGCGGGCCCTCTTCAAGCGCGACAAGGACTACGTCGTCATGAACGGCGAGGTGCTGATCGTCGACGAGCACACCGGCCGCATCCTGGTCGGGCGCCGCTACAACGAGGGCATCCACCAGGCGATCGAGGCGAAGGAGGGGGTGCAGGTCAAGGCCGAGAACCAGACCCTCGCCACCGTCACGCTGCAGAACTACTTCCGCCTCTACGCGAAGCTCTCGGGCATGACGGGCACCGCCGAGACCGAGGCCGCCGAGTTCATGTCCACCTACAAGCTCGGGGTCGTGCCCATCCCGACGAACAAGCCCATGGTGCGCATCGACCAGTCGGACCTCGTCTACAAGAACGAGGAGTCGAAGTTCGCCCAGGTGGTCGACGACATCGTCGAGCGCCACAAGAACGGCCAGCCGGTGCTCGTCGGAACGACGAGCGTGGAGAAGAGCGAGTACCTCTCCCGGCTGCTCGCCAAGAAGGGCGTGCGGCACGAGGTGCTGAACGCCAAGAACCACGCCCGCGAGGCCGCCATCGTCGCACAGGCGGGCCGGCACGGCGCCGTCACGGTCGCGACGAACATGGCCGGTCGCGGAACCGACATCATGCTCGGCGGCAACGCCGAGTTCCTCGCCGTGCAGGAGATGCACGAACGCGGACTCAGCCCGGTCGACACCCCCGACGAGTACGAGGCGGCCTGGGACGAGGTCTTCGAGCGGGTCAAGGCCGCGGTCGCGGTCGAGGCCGAGAAGGTGCTGTCCGCCGGTGGCCTGTACGTGCTCGGAACCGAGCGCCACGAGTCGCGTCGCATCGACAATCAGCTGCGCGGCCGTTCGGGCCGTCAGGGCGACCCCGGCGAGAGCCGGTTCTACCTCTCCCTCACCGACGACCTCATGCGCCTGTTCAACGCGGGTGCGGCCGAGAGCCTCATGTCCCGCGGGGTTCCCGACGACGTGGCCATCGAGTCGAAGGTCGTGACGCGCGCCATCCGCTCGGCGCAGTCGCAGGTCGAGGCGCGCAACGCCGAGATCCGCAAGAACGTGCTCAAGTACGACGACGTGCTGAACCGCCAGCGCGAGGCCATCTACGGCGACCGGCGGCACATCCTGGAGGGCGACGACCTCCACGAGCGCACGCAGACGTTCCTCGAGAACGTCATCGACGAAGTGCTCGACGTGCACACCGCAGAGGGCAACCCCGACGAGTGGGACTTCGACGCGCTCTGGACCGAGCTCAAGACGCTCTACCCGATCGGCATCACGATCGACGAGGTCGTCGCCGAGGCCGGCGAGAAAGGGCGCGTGAACCGCGACTTCATCCGTCGCGAAATCCTCTCGGACGCCAAGCTCGCCTACGAGCGACGCGAGCAGCAGCTCGGCAGCCCTGCCATGCGCGAGCTCGAACGTCGTGTCGTGCTGTCGGTCATCGACCGTCGCTGGCGCGATCACCTCTACGAGATGGACTACCTGAAGGACGGCATCGGCCTCCGCGCCATGGCGCAGCGCGATCCGTTGGTGGAGTATCAGCGCGAGGGGTATGCGATGTTCCAGCAGATGATGGGATCGATCCGCGAGGAGACGGTCGGGTTCCTCTTCAACCTCGAGGTGGAGGTCGCACCGCAGGCCGGCGTCGGCGGCGCGACCATCGAGGCGAAGGGACTCGGGCGCCAGGGGGCATCCGACGACAAGCTGAGCTACTCCGCCCCGAGCGACGCCGGCGGCGTCGAGGTGCGCAACCAGCGCGGGCAGGTGCAGCAGGCGGCGACGCAGCGCGCACGGCGCGCGGTCGCGCAGGCGCAGGCGCCCGAGGTGGAGCCGGCGCGTGGCGCGTTCGGCCAGCGCACCGACGGCGGCGGACAGTCGCAGCCCCAGAACCGCGCCGAGCGCAGGGCGCAGGAGCGCAAGGGCGGCTGAGCCGAGCATCGGCCCGCGCCGGGCAGGGCGCGCGTCCGGTGAACGGTGGTCGGCCAGGCGAAGGTCAGAGCACGCCGATCGCGCTCGCGCGCCAGCGCTGGTCGAGTCCCTCGAGCCGGATGGCGACCGCGCGCGACCTCGGGCGCTGGTGCACCATGATGACGGCTTCGACGACGCCGTCGGCCGGCTCGCACGTGATCACGTTGCCGATCGAGAACGCAGGCCGTCGGGGTGCCTGCCCCTTGGCGCGGCGCGCTCGCGAGGCGAGCACGACGCGCTTCGAGAGGTTGCGGTACACGTCGTCGGTGACCCAGCGCGCGAGCTGGTCGAGGTCGCGAGCACCCGCGAGCACCTCGATGACGCAATGGGTGAGATTCCGCAGCAGCGGCTCGGGATCGGGAAGCTCGCTGCGGCGGGAAGGCTGCCGGGCGAAGTAGTCGTCCTCGTCGTCGAGGAACTGCACGGTGGATCCTCGAACGACGGTGCGTGCAACGGCAGGGCGTGCGGTCATCAGTGCTCCAGAAGGGGGTCGCGTCGACATCGGCCGACCTCGGAATCACCCCCGATCGGGGGTGATCGGGTGATCCCTGACTGAACCGTATTCAAGCGGTCCGAATCGTGTCAAGCGAATTCGCGGCCTG
The DNA here is from genome assembly GCF_042720415.1 of Agromyces sp. NPDC058484. Lineage (NCBI taxonomy): Bacteria > Bacillati > Actinomycetota > Actinomycetes > Micrococcales > Microbacteriaceae > Agromyces > Agromyces sp. NPDC058484. The sequence continues at coordinate 33,693 of NZ_JBHXMP010000019.1, forward strand.
TGGAAAACGATCGGGTAACGCTGCATCCCGGGGTAACGTGCGTGCATGCGCTGGGACCTGCTCTTCGACGACCTGGAGTCGCAAATCGATCAGGAGCAGCGCGATGAGGAGCGCGCGCTCGCGATCGAGGAGGAACGGCTTCGGCTCGGTCGCCTGACGCTCCGCGATCGCCTGAGCGCCATGTCCCGTGCCGCCGGCGACGACCCGGCGGCCTCAGTGAGGATCGAGCTCCGAGGAGGGCGGGCGCTCGACCTTCGGCCGCTTTCCTTCGGTCGCGACTGGCTGAGCGCCGCGGTGCGCGGTGGGCAGCAGACGGCCACGCAGTGCGTGGTGCCGTTCGCCGCGATTGCGTCGATCCATCCGACTCGGGCGCAACTCGACCCGAGCCTCTTGCCCTCGCCCGAATCGTCGACCCGGCTCGCGGAGCGCATCGGGTTGTCATTCGTGCTGCGAGACCTGTCTCGCCGCCGCATGCCGGTACATCTCACCACCGACGACGTCACGGTGCACGGCACGCTCGATCGAGTCGCGCGTGACCACATCGACCTCGCGCTCCACGAGTCGGGAACCCCGCGTCGGGACCAGGAGGTGCGAGGCTACCGCATCGTCCCGCTCGAACGAATCGTGCTCGTCGAGTTCGGCTGAAAGCAGCCGTACGTCAGTCGACCGGGCGGAGGTGCCCGGAACGAACCCCCGAGAGCTCCGTCGTGTTCGCGAACTCGCCCTGGTTCCACAGGGCGTGGCGCCGCGTCTGCTCGTACTGGTCGTCGATCCACACCTCGAGTTGGGCGCGCTCGACCCGCCACGGACCCGAACTGCCGACACGGATGGCGGGAAGCTCGCCCGACCGTATCAGTTCGTCGACGGTCGCGACATCGACGGCGAGGAGTTCTGCCGCGTCGGCGACGGTGAGGAACCGGCCGATCTCGTCACCTGAACCGGGAGAGGTCATGTGTCGATTATCGACCCGCGGCGCCGAGGCGTCTGCGGGTGTGGATAACTTCTGGGCGTCCTCTCGGAATCGCGTCACGATGGATGCCGGCGCGACACGCGCCGCATCTGGAAGGAGCACGATGGCCCGTCGAACCGATCGCGCGGATCGAGGCGCACTTCGACTCGACCCGCGGCTGCTCATCGGCATCGTGCTGATCGCCGCCTCGACGGCGGGCGTGTGGGCACTCGTCTCGGGGTTCGACGACGCCATCGAGGTGTACTCGGTCCGCGACACCGTCACACCCGGAACCCCGATCGCGGCCGCCGATCTCACCGTGGAGTCGGTTCGTCTCGGTGCGACCGCCGACCACTACCTCGCCCCCGGCGACCTGCCCGACGGCGGACTGGTGGTCACGCGCACGATGGAGGCGGGCGAGCTCGTGCCCGACTCGGCCGTCGACTCCGTCGACCGAACGGGCCTCGCGACGGTCGTGGTGCCGAGCCGCGGCGCGCTGCCGAGCGGCCTCGGCGCGGGCGCGACGGTCGATGTCTGGGCGGCGCGACTGGTCGACCGGGGCAGTTACGAGCCGCCCGCGGTGCTCGTCGCCGGTGCCGAGATCGCGGGTGTCCAGGAGCCCGAAGGCATGGTCGCGACGGGCGGCGTCTCCGTCGAGCTCCTCATCCCGCGTGAGAAGGTCGCGGCGGTACTCCAGGGGCTCGCCGCCGGCGACGCGATCGACCTCGTGCTGGCACGTACGGGTGCAGACTGATGGCTCGGCTCGCCCTCGCGCTCGACCCCGGCACAGAGGATCGGTTGCTCGCCGATGCCGTCGAGCACGGCCATGTCGTCGTCGCCCGGCTGGTGAGCTGGCGAGACGTCCTCGAGAACCTCGACGTGCTCGGCCCCGAGGTGGTGCTCGTCGGCGCCGGCCGCGACACGCTGGGGGCCGAGCTCCTCACGGCGTGCGACGATCGCGGCATCCGGCTGATCGCGCTCGCCGCAGGCGACGCCGAGCGGGCGCATGCAGCGCAACTCGGCCTGCACGAGGTGGTCGACCGTTCCGCGAGCTGGCGTGAGATCGAACCGCTCGTGCGCGGCGGGGTGCCGGTGCCGACACGCATCGGCGACACGTCGCCGCGTGAGCCGCGCACAGCCTCGACGATCGCCGTCTGGGGGCCCGCCGGTGCGCCGGGCCGCACGACGATCGCCGTGAACCTCGCCGCGGAGATCGCCGCCGCCGGCCACTCGGTCGCGCTCGTCGACGCCGATCCGTACGGCGGTACGGTCGCCCCGTCGCTCGGCCTGCTCGACGAGGCGCCCGGTCTCGCCTCGGCCTGCAGGCTCGCCGCCGGGGGAGCGCTTGATCGCGCCGAGCTGGAGCGCATCGCCCAACGGTACTCGGCTCCCCGCGCCTCGTTCGACGTGTTCACCGGTCTCGTGGGCCCGAGTCGGTGGCCCGAACTGGCGGCCGACCGCGTCTCCGCCGCCCTCGAGGCCATCCGCGGCTGGGTCGAGTACGTCGTGATCGACACGGGCTTCAGCCTCGAGCGCGACGAGGAGCTGACGAGCGACCAGTTCGCCCCGCGGCGCAACGCGGCCACATTCGCCTCGCTCACCGTTGCCGACCGCGTGGTCGCCGTCGGGCTCGCCGATCCGGTCGGCCTCTCACGACTCCTCCGCGGGCACGGCGACCTGATCGATTTCGTCGAGCCCGAGCGAATCGACGTCATGGTGAACCGCGTTCGCACGCGCGCTCTGGGCATCGATGCGCACGCCCAGGTGCGCCAGACGCTCCGGCGTTTCGGGGGCATCACCGATTCGGTCATGCTTCCGCACGACGGAAGGGCCGCCGACGCGGCCATCCTCACCGCGCGCACCCTCCGCGATGCCGCGCCGCGGAGCCCGCTCCGCACCGCGGTCCGCGACTACGCACTCGAGCGACTCCTTCCCGTGCCCGAACCGGTGAGGCGGCGTGGCTTCGCGTTCGCACCGATGCGACGGGCGGCCACCGGCTGAGCCGCGCACTACGCTGGATCTGTGTCGACCCTCAGTGATCTCGTCCTCGCCCAGGGCCGCAGCAGTCAGGCCGACGTCGACTGGCTTCACATGCTCGTCGGCGACCTGCAACTGCTCGCCGACCTCGCCTTCGCCGACATCGTGCTCTGGGTGCCGTCGGGCGACGACGACTTCGTCGCGGTCGCTCACTCCCGGCCGTCGAGTGCGGCGACCCTCTTCTACCGCGACTTCGTCGGACAGCCGATCAAGTCGCAATGGCAGGAACTCGTGACGCGTGCCTTCGAGGCGTCGCAGATCGTCGACTCCTCCGCACCGGACTGGTACGAGGAGATGCCCACGCGCGTGCGTGCCGTTCCGGTGATGCGCCGGGTCTCGGCGGCCGTCACGGAGCTTGCGACCGAGCCCGTCGCCGTCATCACCCGCCACACGAATCTCGGCGCCACGCGCACGCCGAGCCGCCAGGAGCTCACGTTCAACGAGTGCGCCGAGGAGCTCTTCCAGATGATCGCCTACGGCGACTTCCCCGACCTCGGTGCGCCGACCGGTCCGCGGCGCGGCGCACCTCGCGCATCCGACGGCCTCATCCGCCTCGATGTCGACGGGGTCACGACGTTCGCGAGTCCGAACGCGCTCTCGGCGTTCAACCGCATGGGCTTCGACGACGAACTCGAGGGGGAGTCGCTCGCCGAGGTCATGACGCGGCTCCTCAGTGGCAAGCTCGTCGTCGACGAGTCGCTCCCGCTCGTGGTCACGGGTCGTGCGCCATGGCGCACCGACGTGGAATCGCGCGGCGTCACCGTCACGCTGCGGGCGATCCCCATCCGGCACCGAGGCGAGCGTGTCGGGGCGATCGTGATGAGCCGCGACGTCACCGAGCTCCGGCACCAGGAGCAGGAGCTCATCACGAAGGACGCGACGATCCGCGAGATCCATCACCGCGTGAAGAACAACCTGCAGACCGTCGCCTCGCTCCTGCGAATCCAGGCACGTCGAACCCATTCCGACGAGGCACGCGAGGCGTTGACGCAGGCGATGCGCCGTGTCGGCGCGATCGCGGTCGTGCACGACACGCTCTCCGAGGGGCTCACCCAGAACGTCGACTTCGACGAGGTCTTCGACCGGGCGCTGCTGCTCGTTGCGGAGGTGGCATCGGCGCACAACACGACCGCGCACCCGAAACGCACCGGATCCTTCGGCGTGCTGCCGAGCGAATACGCGACGCCGCTCGCGCTCGCACTCACCGAACTCGTGACGAACGCCGTCGAGCACGGGCTCGCCGGTCAGGAGGGGGACGTCGAGATCACGGCCGACCGCTCGCCGACGACGCTCACGGTGCAGGTGCGCGACAGCGGCTCAGGCCTTCCCGAAGGCAAGGTCGGAGAGGGGCTGGGGACGCAGATCGTGCGCACCCTCATCCAGGGCGAGCTCAGCGGCACGATCGACTGGCATACGGTCGTCGGTCGTGGCACCGAGGTCACCATCGAGGTGCCGTTGCGCTGGATCGCGCCGGTGTAGCGCGAGCGTCCAACGTCGGCGGTTCGGCCTCCGGCGCGCCGAAGCCTTAGGATGCGCGACGCGCGCGGGCCGCGCGGCGCTTGAGGGCACGGCGCTCGTCTTCGCTCAGGCCGCCCCACACGCCCGAGTCCTGGCCGGTCTCGAGGGCGTACTGGAGGCAGATCTCGGTGACGGTGCAACGGCCGCAGACCGCCTTCGCCTTCTCGATCTGATCGACGGCGGGGCCGGTGTTGCCGACCGGGAAGAAGAGTTCCGGGTCTGCGGTGAGGCAGGCGGCCTTGTCGCGCCAATCCATGAAGATGCTCCTTGCGTGTACTTCGTTCGCAGACGCGCGCAATGGCGCGTGCCGATTCCGGCTGCTGCAGGGGGAAAGCCGAATCTCGGGAAGTAGGATCATGACTGATCGGCTCACGTCCCTGTGAGCATCAATTCGGCCTCATAAATGGTCGCATAGCGGAGAGATCGAATCAATAGCCGTGTTTGGGATTACTCTGTGAATCGCACCGACCGAAGCGACGGATCCATGCCCGAAGCGGCATTCGATTCCGGTGGTGCGAAGGCCGCACTCGTCGTCGTGAGCGGCATCCTGCTGCTCGAGGCGGCGGCGCTCGCCGCGCTCGTCGTGTGGCTCGTGATCGACCTGCTGGCGCTCGAACCGGCGTCGTACGCGACCGCGATCGCACTGCTCGTGCTCGTCGTGATCGCGCTCGTGTGGGTGGGCGCGGTCGCGATCGCGTCGCTCCGGCGCGCCCCCTGGTCGCGCGCCGCGGCGATCGTGTGGCAGGTGCTGCAGCTGTCGATCGCGGTCGGCGCGTTCCAGGGGCTCTTCGCGCGCCCGGATGTCGGGTGGCTGCTGCTCGTGCCGGCCGTCACCGTGATCGGGCTGCTGCTCTGGCCGCCCGTGCGGCTCGCATTCGCGCGGGGCGACGGCGCGGCATCCGAGCCCGACGACGAATGACGATCAGGCCGCGAGGCCGAGCTCCCGGCGCACGCGAGCGACGTGGCCGGTGGCCTTCACGTTGTACCAGGCGCGCTCGATGCGACCGTCTTCGCCGATGACGAACGTCGAGCGGATGGCGCCGACGACGATCCTGCCGTAGAGCGACTTCTCGCCCCATACGCCGTACCGCTGCTGCACGGCGAGGTCTTCGTCGGACAGGAGCGTGTAGTTCAGGCGGTCGCGCTCGGCGAAGCGCTTCAGCTTGTCGACCGGATCCTTCGAGATGCCGACCACCCGCACTCCGGCCCCGGCGAACGAGTTCAGGTTGTCGCGGAAGTCGCAGGCCTCCGTCGTGCAGCCGGGGGTCATCGCCTCGGGGTAGAAGTACAGCACGACGCGGGATCCGCGCAGGGACGAGAGGGCGACGGGCCGGCCGTCCTGGTCGTCGAGGGTGAAGTCGGGGGCGAGGTCGCCGGGGGCGAGGCGTGCGTCGGTCATCCGTCAATCGTAGGCAGATCGGCTGGATGTCACGCGAACGTGTCGAGCAGCCGCTGCAGGGAGTCGAGGCGTGCCCGGCCGGTCTCGCCCAGCTCGCCGGCGTCGACCGCCTCGTTGAGCGCGCAGTCGGGCGAGTCGGGAAGGTGGGTGCACCCGCGGGGGCACAGCTCCGCGACGCGTGCGAGGTCGGTGAACGCACCGAGGATGTTCGCGCGGTCGACGTGGCCGAGGCCGAACGAGCGCACGCCGGGGGTGTCGATGACCCAGCCCGTGCCGCCGTCGCCGTCGACGCGGAGGGAGATCGTCGACGAGGACGTGTGGCGCCCGCGACCGGTCACCGCGTTGACGCGCCCGATGGCACGATCCGCCCCCGGCACGAGCGCGTTCACGAGGGTCGACTTGCCGACACCCGAGTGGCCGACGAAGACCGTCCGGTGTCCGATGAGGTCGTGCGTGATCTCGGCGAGCGGCATCCGGTCGGTGCTCGAGCGGAACACGGGGAGGTCGAGACCGGCGAAGTTCTCGAGGAACTCCGCGGGGTCGGCGAGGTCGGTCTTGGTGATGCAGAGGAGGGGCTGGATGCGGGCGTCGTACGCCGCGACGAGGTAACGGTCGACGAGGCGGATCCGCGGCTCCGGGTCGGCCGCGGCGACGACGATGAGCATCTGGTCGGCGTTCGCGACGATCACCCGTTCGACCTCGTCGGTGTCGTCGGCGCTGCGCCGGAGGAGGGTCGAGCGCTCGCCGATGCGCACGATCCGTGCAAGCGTGCCGGGCTCGCCGCTCGTGTCGCCGACGAGGTCGACGCGGTCGCCGGTCACGACCGACTTGCGGCGGAGCTCGCTCGCGCGGGCCGCCGTGATCTCCCGCTCGTCGGCTCCGCCGTCATCGACGAGCACCGCATAGCGGCCCCGGTCCACGCCGAGGACGATGCCCTGCACGGCGTCGGCATGCTCCGGCCGCATCTTCGTGCGCGGCCTCGAGCCGCGACGGTTGGGACGCACGCGCACATCGGACTCGTCGAACTCGGGCTCGTCCTCGTCGTCGTCGGCGTCCCACCAGCTCATGCGAGCATCTGCTCCCAGAGGCTCGTGAACTGCGGCAGGGTCTTGCCGGTCGAGGCGATGTCGTCGACGACGACGCCCGGCACGGCGAGTCCGACGATCGCACCGCTCGTCGCCATGCGGTGGTCGGCGTAGGCGCGCCACGGACCGGCGTGCAGCGGCGCCGGCTCGATGCGGAGGCCGTCTTCGAGCTCGGTGACGCGTCCACCGAGCCCGTTGAGCTCGGCGACGAGCGCTGCGAGCCGGTCGGTCTCGTGGTGCCGGATGTGCCCGATGCCGGTGAAGATGCTCGGCTCGTCGGCGAACGCCGCGAGGGCGACCAGGTTGGGCACGAGCTCGCCCGCCTCGGACAGGTCGAGTTCGACGCCCCGGATGCCGCGTCCGCCCCCCTGCGACGGCTCGGGTGCCCGCACCGTGAGCCGGTCGTCGTCGAGCGTCACCGTGGCGCCGAAGCGGGGGAGGAGGTCTGCCAGACGCGCGCCCACCTGGGTCGTCTCGGCGGGCCAGCCCGGGATCGTCACATGCCCGCCCGCGACGAGCGCGGCGACGAGGAACGGCGCGGCGTTCGAGAGGTCGGGCTCGATGTGCACGTCGATCGCCCGGATCGGCCCGGGCGCGACCTGCCAACGGCCGGGCTCGGGGGAGGCCACCTCGACGCCTCGGACCCGGAGCGTTTCGATCGTCATCTCGATGTGCGGCAGGCTCGGCAGCCGCTCGCCCGTGTGCCGGAGGTCGAGGCCGCGCTCGAACCGGGCGGCGGAGAGGAGCAGGCCCGACACGAACTGGCTCGACGCCGAGGCGTCGATCTCGAGTGCGCCGCCCTCGACCCGGCCGGTGCCGTGCACCGTGAACGGCAGCGCACCCCGTCGGTCGTCGTCGAGGTCGACGCCGAGCGCGCGCAGCCCGAGGATCGACCCGCCCATGGGTCGCCGGCGTGCGCCCTCGTCGCCGTCGAACATGGTGGGCCCGAGCGCGAGGGCGGCCACCGGCGGCAGGAAGCGCATGACCGTGCCGGCGAGGCCGCAGTCGATGGTCGTCGACCCGAGCAGCTCGTCGGCCGGGACGACGCGCAGATCGTCGCCGAAGCCGCCGGTTCCCGGCATCCGCTCGAATCGGGTGCCGAGCGCGCGGAGGCCCTCGACCATCAGCTCGCTGTCGCGGGACCAGAGCGGGGCGCGGAGGGTCGACGGGCCGTCGGCGAGGGCGGCGAGCACCAGCTCGCGGTTCGTGAGGGACTTCGAGCCGGGCAGCGCCACGACGGACGCGAGCGGGCCGGTGGCGACGGGCGCACGCCATCCGTCGTCCGTCTCGGTCTGCCTGGCGTCGCCGTACGGATCGAACTCGGGTGCGGAATACCTCGAAATCTGCATCGGTTATCAACAGTAGCGTCAGGGAACGCGGAAGGAGATGGTGCGCGTGTCGCTTGCGTTGCTCGAACGCCCGGCGAGGGTTCCGGCAGACGATCTAGGATGGCCGGTGATGACCCCAGACGAGACCGACACCACGCCGCACGACGACGCCGCCTCCGACGAGAGCCGGTCGCTCGGGGAGCTCTTCGAGGAGCAGGCGCTACCCTTCATCGACCAGCTCTACGCGGCCGCCCTTCGCATGACGAAGAACCCGGCCGACGCGCAGGACCTCGTGCAGGAGACCTTCGTGAAGGCGTTCGCCGCCTTCGGTCAGTTCACCCAGGGCACGAACCTCAAGGCATGGCTCTACCGCATCCTCACGAACACGTTCATCAACACGTACCGCAAGAAGCAGCGCGAGCCCTACCAGGGCACCATCGACGACCTGGAAGACTGGCAGCTCGGCGGTGCCGAGTCGACGACCGCCCGCTCGAGCCGCTCGGCCGAGGCGGAGGCGATCGACCACCTGCCCGACAGCGCAGTGAAGGACGCGCTGCAGGCGCTGCCCGAGGACTTCCGGCTGGCCGTGTATCTCGCCGACGTCGAGGGGTTCTCCTACCAGGAGATCGCCGACATGATGAACACCCCCATCGGCACCGTGATGAGCCGTCTGCACCGTGGCAGGCGGCTGCTGCGCGAGTCCCTCGCCGACTACGCCCGCGAACAGGGTTTCGCGGCGGGCGAGCCCGCGCGACGACCCACCAGGAGGCAGAGCATGCCAAGGAGTTCGAGATGACCGACTGCGGTTGCGACAAGGCCAGGGCCGAGCTCGAAGAGTACCTCCACCACGAACTTCGTCGGGAGGATGCCGCGGACATCCGTGAGCACGTGGAGAGCTGCGCCGACTGCCGGGCGGAGCTCCGCATCGGCGTCGCCATCACCGAGGTCGTGCAGCGTGCCTGCAAGGAGAGCGCCCCCGAAGAGCTGCGCACGGTCGTGCTCGCCCGTATCCGCGATATCCAGTCGGGGCACGGCATCCTCGTCGACTGACGCCGGCCGACGGTCGGCCGTCAGTGCGGACGGCGTGACAGGCCGGAGGGCCGGATGCCCCGTGGCATCCGGCCCCCTTCGAGTCGCGCGTCGACGACCCGCGGCTACAGGGTGAGCGCGCGCCGGACGAGTTCGGCCTGCTCGGCGGCGTGACGCTTGGCCGAACCGGTGGCGGGCGACGCCGCCGAGGTTCGCGCGACGACCGTGACCGGGCGCGGGCCGAGCTTGTTCGTCTCGATGATGAAGTACGGCCATGCGCCCTGGTTCTCGGGCTCGTCCTGCGCCCACATCAGCTCGGCGTTCGGGTAGGAGTCCGCGATGGGCTTCAGCTCCGTGGGCAGCGGGTAGAACTGTTCGAGGCGCACGATCGCGATCTCGGGATTCGGGTGCTTCTCGAGCTCGGCGATCAGGTCGTAGTAGAGCTTCCCCGAGAGGAACACCACGCGCTTCACCGCTGCCTTGTCGGTGATGCGGGCGTCGTCGATCACCGGCTCGAAGCGACCGCTCGTGAAGTCGGCGACCTCGCTCGTCGCGCCGCGCAGGCGAAGCATCGCCTTCGGGGTGAACACGACGAGCGGGCGGCGCGGGCGGGCGTAGGCCTGGCGGCGGAGCAGGTGGAAGTACGACGCCGGCGTCGACGGGCGCGCCACGGTCATGTTGTTCTCGGCGCACATCTGCAGGTACCGCTCGATGCGGGCGCTCGAGTGGTCGGGTCCCTGGCCTTCGTAGCCGTGGGGAAGCAGGAGCACGACGCTCGAGCGCTGGCCCCACTTCTGCTCTGCCGAGGACACGAACTCGTCGATGATGGTCTGCGCGCCGTTCGCGAAGTCGCCGAACTGCGCCTCCCAGAGCACGAGGGCGTCGGCGCGCTCGACCGAGTAGCCGTACTCGAAGCCCACCGCCGCGTATTCGCTGAGCAGGGAGTCGTAGATCCAGAACCGGGCCTGGTTCTCGGCGAGGTTCTGCAGCGGCAGCCACTCCTGGCCGTTCTCGCGGTCGTGCAGCACGGCGTGGCGCTGCACGAACGTGCCGCGGCGGGCGTCCTGCCCGGCCATGCGCACCGGCGTGCCCTCGAGGAGCAGCGAGCCAAGTGCAAGCAGCTCGGCGAAGCCCCAGTCGATCTTGCCGTTGCGACTCATCTCGTGGCGCTTCGTGAGCAGCTGCTGGATCTTCGGGTGCACGGTGAACCCGGCGGGCTTGTTGCTGAACGCGTCGCCGATCACCCGGACGACGTCGTTGGAGACGCCCGTCGTCTCGAGTTCGCCGGTGGCGGGCTCCTCGACGTGGTTCTTCTCGGTCGCACCGACGATGGGGATCGCGCCGGTCTGCGCAGCGTGCGTTTCGGCGAACGCGCGCTCCATCCGGTCCTGGAAGTCGCGATGCGCCTCCTCGTACTCCTCCTCGGTGATGTCGCCACGGCCGACGAGCGCCTCGGTGTAGAGCTTGCGCACCGAGCGCTTCGCCTCGATCAGGTTGTACATGAGCGGCTGCGTCATCGAGGGGTCGTCGCCCTCGTTGTGCCCGCGGCGGCGGTAGCAGACGAGGTCGACCACGACGTCGCGCTTGAACTCCTGGCGGTAGCGGAACGCGAGCTCCGCGACCCGCACGACGGCCTCGGGGTCGTCGCCGTTCACGTGGAAGATCGGGGCCTGGATCGTCTTCGCGACATCCGTCGAGTAGATCGACGATCGGGCGTCGCCCGGCACCGTCGTGAACCCGACCTGGTTGTTCACGACGATGTGGATCGTGCCGCCCGTGCGGTAGCCGCGGAGCTGCGACATCTGCATCGTCTCGAAGACGACGCCCTGGCCGGCCATGGCCGCGTCGCCGTGGATGAGGATCGGCACGGTCGAGTAGGTGCCGATGGGCTTGCGATCCTGCTTGGCGCGCACGATGCCCTCGAGCACGCCGTCGACGGCCTCGAGGTGCGAGGGGTTCGCAGCCAGCGACACGGGGATCTGATGGCCGTCGTCGGCGGTGAAGGTACCCTCGGTGCCGAGATGGTACTTCACGTCGCCGGAGCCCGCGAAGGACTTCGTATCCTGCGTGCCCTCGAACTCGCGGAACACCTGCCCGTACGTCTTGCCCGCGATGTTGGTGAGCACGTTGAGCCGCCCGCGGTGCGCCATGCCGATGGCGACCTCGTCGAGGCCCTGCTTCGCCGCGCCCTGGAGGATCTCGTCGAGCAGGGCGATGACCGACTCGCCGCCCTCGAGGCTGAAACGCTTCTGGCCGACGTACTTCGTCTGCAGGAAGGTCTCGAAGGCCTCGGCCTCGTTGAGCTTGCCGAGGATGCGCATCTGCTCGTCGTGGGTCGGCTTCTCGTACTTGCGCTCGACCTCGTGCTGGATCCACTTGCGCTGCACCGGGTCCTGGATGTGCATGTACTCGATGCCGATGGTGCGGCAGTAGGAGTCACGAAGGACGCCCAGGATGTCGCGGAGCAGCATCTTGCGGGTGCTGCCGAAACCGCCCGTGACGAACTCGCGGTCGAGGTCCCAGAAGGTGAGGCCGTGACTGGCGATGTCGAGGTCGGGGTGCGAGCGCTGCACGTACTCGAGCGGATCGGTGTCGGCCATGAGGTGGCCGCGGACGCGGAACGAGTTGATGAGCTCCTGCACGCGGGCGGTCTTGTCGATCGCGCTCGCGATGTCGACCGAGATGTCGGGCGCCCAGCGGATCGGCTCGTAGGGCAGGCGCAGCGCCGCGAAGAGGTCTTCGTAGAAGTTGCGCTGCCCGATGAGGAGCTCGTGCACCTTCTTCAGGAACTCGCCCGATCCCGCGCCCTGGATGACCCGGTGGTCGTAGGTCGACGTGAGCGTGATGGTCTTGCCGATGGCGAGGTTCGCGAGGGTCTTCTCGGAGGAGCCCTGGAACTCGGCGGGGTACTCGAGGGCGCCCGCACCGATGATGCAGCCCTGGCCCTTCATCAGCCGCGGCACCGAGTGCACCGTGCCGATGCCGCCGGGGTTGGTGAGCGAGATCGTCGCGCCCGAGAAGTCGTCGGCCTTCAGCTTGTTCTGGCGTGCCCGCTGCACCAGGTCCTCGTACGCGGTGAGGTACTCGTTGAACGTCATCGTCTCGGCGCGCTTGATCGCCGGCACGAGGAGCGCACGGGTGCCGTCGGGCTTCGGGATGTCGATGGCGATGCCGAGCCCGATGTGGGCGGGCTTCACCATGCTCGGCTTGCCGTCGACCTCGGTGTAGTAGACGTTCTGGCTCGGGAAGTCCTTGAGCGCCTGGATGAGCGCCCACCCGATGAGGTGCGTGAACGACACCTTGCCGCCGCGCGCACGGCGGAGGTGGTTGTTGATCACGATGCGGTTGTCGATCATGAGCTTCGCCGGGATGGTGCGCACGCTCGTCGCGGTCGGCACCGTGAGGCTCTGGTCCATGTTGGCCGCGAGGGTCTTCGGCATGCCCTTGAGCGTGACGACCTCGTCTTCATGAGGGGCCTCGGCGATGACGGGCTGCGGGCTCGTGACCGGTACGTCGGCGGGCACCGGCGCCGTGCGTGGCGCGACCGAGGTGGTGCGGGCCTCGGGCGCCTGCCCGATGACGGCGGCGGGAGCGTTGGCCGACGGTGCGGCCTCGGAGGTCGACGCGGGTGCGGCGGGAGGGGCGGATGCCTCGGCGGCGGGTGCGGCATCCGTCGCCTGCGTCGTCGCCGCATCGGTCGAGCCGCCCGCCTGACCCTGATGGTAGTGCTCGAGCACGGGCCACCAGGTCTTGTCGACGGATTCGGGGTCGGCGACGTACTTCTGGTACATCTCATCGACGAGCCACTCGTTGGCTCCGTACTCGCCCGCGGTCGTCTCCTCGGACCCCGACCCGGTCAATTGGCTCGACACAGCCTCTCGCCCACTCTCTCCGTTGATGCTGGATACTCCGTCGGCGACCGGCACGTGCGCGCACGCACGCCGCGCCCGATCGCCCACCCAAGCCTAAACCCCCGCGAAGGCTCGGGGCGCCCCCTCACGGCGGTACCGTGGACGACATGGAGTTCTACCGGACGACCCCGCGCCACGACCTCACGTACTCCGACGTGTTCCTGGTTCCGAGCCGCTCGGGCGTCACGAGCCGGCTCGACGTGTCGCTCGCCCCCGACGACGGCTCCGGGGCATCCGTGCCGCTGGTCTCGGCGAACATGAACTCGATCACCGGGCCGCGGCTGGCGGCGACCCTGGCGCGGCGGGGAGGCATCGGCGTGCTTCCGCAGGACCTGCACCTGCAGGAGCTCGACGATGCGATCCGCTGGGTGAAGGCGCAGTCGCCGCGATTCGACACGCCGCACGACTTCAGGCCCGACGACACCGTGGCCGACGCGCTCGCCGTGCTGCCGCCGGTCGCGGGCCACGGCATCGTCCTGCACGATGCACGCGATGAGTACGTCGGATGCATCGCCGCAGAACGCCTGTCGACGGCGCTCGCCGACGCGCGGCTCGGCGACCTCGTGCACGGCGGCCTCGCATCGCTGGATGCCGACGACGTCGACTCCCCGCGCCGCGCGTTCGACCTCATGGTGGACGCTGGGCTCGACTTCGCGCCCGTGATCGAGCGCGGGCGGGTCATCGGCACGCTCAGCCGCAGGAGCGCGCTGCGCGGCACGATCTACCAGCCGAACGTCGATGCCTCCGGTCGACTCCGCGTCGCCGCGGCGGTCGGCATCAACGGAGATGTCGCCGCGAAGGCGACCGCGCTCGTGGCCGCCGGGGTCGACATGCTCGTGATCGACACGGCGCACGGCCACCAGGAGGGCATGATCCGCGCGGTCGGCGTCGTGCGCGACCTCGGGCTCGGCGTGCCGATCGTCGCGGGCAACATCGTGACGGCCGACGCGGTGACGCACCTCGTCGAGGCCGGCGCCGACGTGCTGAAGGTCGGGGTCGGCCCCGGCGCGATGTGCACGACGCGAATGATGACGGCGGTCGGGCGTCCGCAGTTCTCCGCGGTGCTTGAGACTGCCGAGGCCGCGCGCGAGCTCGGGGCCAAGGTGTGGGCCGACGGCGGCGTGCGGTACCCGCGCGACGTCGCACTCGCCCTCGCGGCGGGAGCGGCATCCGTCATGATCGGATCGTGGTTCGCCGGCACGATCGAAGCGCCCGGCACCCTGAGCCGCGACGCATCCGGCCGCCTCTACAAGGAGAGCTGGGGCATGGCGTCGACGAAGGCGGTGCGCGAGCGCTTCGACCGCCTCTCGCCGTACGAGCTCGCGCGGAAGGAGCTCTTCGCGGAGGGCATCTCCTCGTCGTCGATCTACCTCGACCCGCTGCGTCCGTCGATCGAGGACCTGCTCGACATGATCACCTCGGGCATTCGCAGCTCGTTCACCTACGCGGGGGCCCGCACGATCGAGGAGTTCCGCGAGCGCGCCCTGGTCGGCATCCAGTCGGCCGCCGGCTATGAGGAGGGCAAGGCGCTGCCGGTGAGCTGGTAGCACTCGACTCCGGCCGACCGGCGGGCGGGCAGGCGGGCCCGCATGCCCGCGTTCGCGGGATTGTGGATGACGACGGTCGCACCTGCGGCTCCGTGGGTACGCTGACGACGTGGCGCACCCATTCGAGATCATGGCCCATCCGGTGCGTCGACGCATCCTCGATGTGCTGGCACTGGGCGACCACAGTGCCGGGACGATCAGCGAGGTCGTGCAAGCGGAACTCGGGGTGACTCGCACAGCGGTCTCTCATCAGCTCAGAACGCTGCGCGAGAACGGCGCGGTCTGGTCGACGGTCGATCCCACCGAGCCACGATCGCGGTCGTACCGCCTGAATCCCGCGTTCCTCGCGTTGCTCGACGACGCGGTCGCCGACCTGTTCGAACTGTGGGAGCAGAGGTACGGCACCGCGGAGAGACGCGCGCCGTCGCCGCCGATCCCACGGGAGCGGCGGATGCATCGGTTCGGTGACGCCGAGCGACGACGACAGCGCGAAGCGCTCGCCGCATGGGTCGAGGATGCCGATGCGGACTAGCGGCGGTCGCGACGGGGTCGGCCGGTGTTTCTCAAGGCTCGTGTGAGACCTGCTTCACGTGAGGCGCACTTCACACGAGCCGAGGTCGCGGTGCAACGGCTCCGGCCGGGGGGGCATCGTTGCTTCGATACGATGACGCCACGTCGTCGGCTGTGGTGGGTGTTCCTTCCCGCTCGAATGAGATTCGCCCCACGTGAGGCGCATTGCACACGAGCGGGAGAGCAGTCAATTCGCCGAGCGCTCTGAACCGCCGGCGGAAGGCCGGGGGGCGGAAGGCCGGGAGGCGGAAGGGCGAATGGGCGGAAGGGCGAGAGACCAGGCGCTCGCCGAGCGATGGGCGACGTGCGATGAGCCCGTGGGAGCGGGCGTACCGATCAGGATCCGAACCGCGGCCGTCGATATACTGAGCTGACCATGGACGATCCCCCCTCTGCGAAAGCACCCGGCCATAGACCCCGGCCCGTGACCGAACCGGGAGGCGTGGATGTCTGAGTGGATCCTCCTCGGCATCGGACTCGTCCTCACGATCGGCACGGGCTTGTTCGTTGCGAGCGAGTTCGCCCTCGTCAATCTCGATCGCGCCGACCTCGAAGCGCGTCGAGCGCGCGGGGAGACGAGACTCGGCCTCACGATCTCGGCGCTGAAGATCACGTCGACCCACCTCTCGAGCGCCCAGCTCGGCATCACGCTCACGACGCTGCTCACGGGCTACACCATGGAGCCGGCGATCAGCTCGCTGCTCGCCGGCCCGCTCGCCGCGATCGGCCTGCCCGAGGCGATGCTGCGCCCTGTCGGCGCCACCATCGCGATCGTCATCGCCACGCTCCTCTCCATGGTGCTCGGCGAGCTCGTGCCGAAGAACTTCGCGCTCGCGCTGCCGGTCGCCACGGCGAAGGTCGTCATTCCCTTCCAGGCGGCGTTCACCTGGGTGTTCCGCCCGGCGATCGCGTTGCTGAACGGGAGCGCCAACGCGCTGCTCCGGGCGGTGGGCATCGAACCCAAGGAGGAGCTGTCGGGCGCGCGCTCCGCCGAGGAGCTGTCCTCGCTCGTGCGGCGCTCGGCGAGCGCCGGGCTCCTCGAGCAGGACACCGCGACGCTCCTGGGTCGCACACTGCGCTTCGCCGGCCACGATGCATCCGAGGTGATGACCCCCCGGCCCGTCGTGGCCGCGGTGCAGCGACAGGACCCGGCCACGACGGTGCTGGAGCTCGCCCGCCAGACCGGGTTCTCCCGGTTCCCCGTCTTCGACGAGAACCTCGACGACATCGTCGGCCTCGTGCACGTGAAGCAGGCCATCGCGGTGCCCAGGGAGCGGCGGGCGGATGTCCCGGCGTCCGCCCTGCAGTCCGAGGCGCTCCGGGTGCCCGAGACGATGAAGCTCGACGTGCTGCTCGGCGAGCTCCGCGGACGAGGCTTCCAGATGGCGGTCGTGGTCGACGAGTACGGGGGCACCGCCGGGGTCGCCACGCTCGAGGACCTCGTCGAGGAGCTCGTCGGCGAGGTTGCCGACGAGCACGACCGCACCCGTGCCGGCATCGTGCGCCGAGGCGATTCCGTGAGCTTCCCGGGTATCCTCCGGCCTGACGAGCTCGTCGAACGCACCGGCATCCGCGTGCCCGAGAACGGGGACTACGAGACCGTCGGCGGATTCGTCATGGCCGAGCTCGGCCGCCTGCCAGTGGTCGGCGACGAGGTGTCGGTCGACGAGGGCACGCTCGTGGTGCAGCGTCTCGACGGTCGGCGCATCGACCGTGTGCGCTTCGTGCCGAATCCGACGCACTCGGAGCCCGACGAGGGCGGCATGCGATGAGTGACTGGGCCGGGATCGTCTGGTTGGTCGTGCTCCTCATCGCGAACGCCTTCTTCGTCGGCGCCGAGTTCGCGGTCATCTCGGCGCGCCGCTCGCAGATCGAGCCCCTCGCCGAGGCGGGCAGCCGCAACGCGAAGACGGCGCTGTGGGCCATGGAGCACGCGACACTCATGCTCGCGATGAGCCAGCTCGGCATCACGGTCTGCTCGCTGCTCATCCTGAACGTGTCGGAGCCCGCGATCCACCACCTGCTCGAGGTGCCGCTGCACCTCACAGGATGGCCGGAGGGGGTCGTCGCATCGGTCGCCTTCATCATCGCGCTCCTCCTGGTGTCGTACCTGCACGTCGTGTTCGGCGAGATGGTGCCGAAGAACCTCTCGTTCTCGGTCCCCGACCGCGCGGTGCTGCTGCTCGCCCCGCCGCTCGTGTTCCTCGCACGACTGTTCCGCCCGGTGATCGTCGCCCTGAATGCCACGGCGAACGGGGTCCTCCGCCTCTGCCGAGTCGAGCCGAAGAGCGAGGCGAACTCGACGTTCACGCTCGAGGAGGTGCAGACGATCGTCCACCAGTCGCGGCGAGAGGGTGTGCTCGACGATGCGAGCGGCACGCTCGCTGCGGCGTTCGAGTTCACGACGAAACGCGTGCAGGACGTCGCAGTGCCGTTGCCGGGCATCGTCAGCCTGCCCTCGACGGCGACCCCGCGCGATATCGAGCGCGGAGTGGCACGACACGGCTTCTCGCGCTACGTGATCTGCGGCGACGACGGCGAACCCGTCGGTTACGTGCATCTCAAGGACGTCATCGACCTCGACGACGACGAGTTCGAGGAGCCGCTGCCCGCGAAGCGCGTGCGACGGCTCGTCTCGATCTACGACGGCACCGATCTCGAGGATGCGCTCGCGACCATGCGCCGGCTCGGCACGCACGTCGCGAGGGCGTTCGACGAGACGGGGACGACGACAGGCGTGATCTTCCTCGAAGACATCATCGAGGAGCTGGTCGGCGAGGTCCAGGACGCGACCAGACGCGGCTGAGGGGCCCGGACGGGGGACATGTGCAGCAGTCCGACGGGGCGTAGACTGCGCGCGTCAACGAAGTGAGGTGCGCTCATGTTCGACTCAGTGAAGTGCTACGGGGTTCTCGCGGCATCCGACTTCGCACGCGCTGTGCGGTGGTGGAAGGACGTGTTCGGCCTCGAACCCGATTCCGAGATGGCCGGCGAGGGGGCGGCCATGTTCGAGCTCGGCGGCTCGCCGTTCCTGGTCTACGAATCGCAGTTCGCCGGAACCGCGAAGAACACCGCGCTCGGCATCGACACCGACGACCTCGACCGTGACATGGCGGCACTCCGGGAGCGCGGCGTGGTGTTCAACGAATACGACCTGCCGGGACTGCAGACCGTCGACGGCGTGGCAGAGGAGGAGGGGATGCGCACGGCGTGGTTCAACGACAGCGAGGGCAACATCATCGCCATCGGCCAGCGCACCTGAGTCGAGTCCGGGACTGTCCGAGGCATCCTCCCCGACCTATCGTTGGAGCATGACGACCGCGTGGCAGGAGTGGACCGCGGATGACGCGGCCGAATGGATCTCGGCACCCGAAGCCGGCGACGACAAGTACACGCGCGGCGTGCTCGGTGTCGTCTCGGGCTCGCAGGAATACCCCGGTGCCGCCGTGCTCGGCGTGGAGGCCGCGCACCGGGCGGGCGTCGGCATGGTGCGCTACACCGGGCCGCGTGCCCTGCGTCAGGCCGTGCTCGCCCGGCGCCCCGAGACGGTGACGGTCGCCGGGCGTGTGCAGGCGTGGCTCATCGGCTCGGGCATCGACCAGGCGCGTCGTTCCTTCATGCTGATCGGCGACCTCGAGCACGCGCTCGCCGACAGGGTGCCCGTCGTGCTCGACGCCGGCGCCCTCGACCTCGTGGGCACCCACACCGCGCCGACCGTCATCACACCCCACGCCCGCGAACTGGCGGGCCTGCTCGACGCCCGCGAGGTTCGCACGACCGTCGACGAGGTTCGCGCCGATCCGGGAGCCTGGGCGGAGCGCGCTGCCCGCGAACTCGGCGTCGCCGTGCTGCTCAAGGGCGCGGTGACCCACGTCTGCGACCCCGACGGCGACCGCTACACCGTGACCGCGCCGACGCACTGGCTCGCCACGGCGGGCACGGGCGACGTGCTCGGCGGCGTGCTCGGCGCACTCGTGGCCACCCACCACGCAGTGCTCGCGACGGACGCCGAAGCCCTCACCTCGCTCGCCGCGACCGCCGCCTGGGTGCAGGGCGAAGCAGCCCGTCGTGCGAGCGCCGAGGCCGGCGGCGGGCCGGTCACCGCGCTCGACATCGCGTGCGCCGTGCCGGGGGTGATCGGCTCGCTCGTGCGACGCTGAACTCGCTAGGCTCGTCGTCATGACGGTCGGCGGGGTGCCCGAGGCATCCGCCCCCGTCGGCAGACTCCGCCGGCTCCTCGGCGGCCGCACCGCTCTCTGGGGCGCGTTCGGACTCGTGCATGCCGGCCTCGCGTGGCTGAACCTCGCCGCGATGGGATACCCGCTCGGCGACGTGACGAGCGTCTACCGGCTGTGGGCCGAGAACGCCGCCGACGGGTATCTCCGCATGGGCATCGACGCGCCGTGGGTGTACCCGATCCTCGCGTTCGCGCCGATGGCGGCGTCGCTCGCATTCGGTCCCGAGTGGTACGGCCAGACATGGCTCGCGATCGTCGTGATCCTCGACGCGATCGCGTTCGCGATCCTCCTCGGCGCCCGTCGGCTGTCGCGCACACGGCGCCTCGCGGCGTGGTGGTGGGTGGGGTTCCTCGCCCTCCTGGGGCCGATCGCGCTCGGCCGGATCGACGCCGTCACCGTGCCGCTCGCGACCACGGGGCTGCTGTGGGCCGCGGGTCGTCCGCGCGTCGCCGCGGCACTGCTCACGATCGCCGCCTGGGTGAAGGTGTGGCCGGCCGCGCTCATCGCGGCGCTCGTCATCGCCCTGCGGAGGCGCGCGGACGTCGTGATCGTCGCCGTGGCCCTGAGTGCCGGCATCCTCGCCGTGAGCATCGTCGCGGGTTCCGGCCTGAACGTCGCGGGCTTCGTCGCCGAGCAGGCCGGGCGGGGCCTGCAGGTCGAGTCGCCGCTCGCGGTCGGCTGGCTCTGGCAGATCGTCGGTGGTTCGAGCGCGGTCGAGATCGTCTACGACCGCGACATCCTGACGTTCCAGATCTCCGGACCGGGCGCGGATGCCGCGGCCGCCCTCACGACGCCGCTCATGGCCGTCGGCGTGGTCGCCGTGCTGCTGCTCGGCATCCGCGCGGCGCGGCGGGGAGCGCACCTCGGGCGTCTGCTGCCGCCGCTGGCGCTCTCGTTCGTCGTCGTGCTCATGCTCGCGAACAAGGTCGGATCGCCGCAGTTCGCGACCTGGCTCGCGGCGCCGGTCATCCTCGGACTCGCCGTCAAGCCCCGGCGGTTCGCGGTCCCTGCGGTGCTCGCGGCGGGCGTCGCGCTGCTCACGCACGTCATCTATCCGTACTGGTACGGCTGGCTCCTCGCCGCCCACCCGGGGTTCGTCCTCCTGCTCACGGCGAAGGTCGTGCTGCTCGTCCTCCTTGCGGTGTGGGGCATCCGGGCGGTGTGGCAGTCTGGACGGGCCTGGGATCGCCGCGGTCCCCTGGCCGCGTGAACCACCCGAGGAGGAATCATGCTCGTCGCATTCTCGTTGGCCCCGAGCGGGGCGGAAGGGCCCGAGGGCTCCGTCCACGATGCGGTCGCCGCCGCCGTGCGCATCGTCCGGGAGTCCGGTCTCCCGAACCGCACGTCGTCGATGTTCACCGAGATCGAGGGGGAGTGGGACGAGGTCTTCGACGTCATCCGGCGCGCGACGGAGGCCGTCGCCGAGCACGGCCCCAGGGTCTCGTTGGTGCTCAAGGCCGACATCCGCCCGGGGCGGGTGGGCGAGATCGACGCGAAGATCGAACGGCTCGAGGCGGCACTCGACAAGGGATGACATCGCGCGTCGCGCGTCGCGCGCCCGCGCTCCGATCGGCCCCGCGCGTCAGTCGGACTGCAGCAGGATGCCGTCGAGGATCGCGCGCTTGCGGAGCGCCACCTTGGTGCCGACATCGAAGCCGGCCGCGCGGTACTTCTCCCTGATGCGCTTGAGGTAGCTCTTCGCGGTCTCCTCCGAGATGCCGAGCTGGAACGCGACGGCCTTGACGGGCTGCCCCGCGCCGTAGAGCGCCATCACCCGCCGCTCCTGCGCGGAGAGCTTCGGCACGGCACCCTCCTCGGCGAGGGCGATCTCGAGCTCGGGCGTGAGGTACGACTCTCCGACGCGGGCGGCCCGGATCGCCTCGATGATGTTCTCCACCGGCTCGGACTTCACGAGGTAGCCGAGCGCACCGGCGCCGAGCGCCTCCCGCACGACGGCCGGCTCGGAGTAGGTGCTCATGAGCATGGTCTGCACGCCGGCGCTCTTCAGCATCGAGAGCTTCAGCGAGATGGGGATGTTGTCGCGGAGGTCGAGGTCGAGGAGCACGACGTCGACCGGGAACGCGGCGTCGGCGAGCAACTCCGACCATGACGCCACGGCGGCGGCGAGTTCGATGTCGGATGCCGCGCCGCGAAGCCACTCCGAGAGCGCCCCCAGGAGCATGCGATGGTCGTCGACGATCGCGAGACGGATCGGTGAATCGGTCTCAGCCATTCAGTTCCCCTCGATCTGGCGGCCCGTGCGGACCGACGGGCTGCCGGTGTTGACGTTCGGATCGACCCGGCAGTCGATGTCGACGCGGAAGCCCTCGGCCTCCGTCACGACGTCATGGATTCCGACCCTACCGATAGCGTCCCATGTCGCCGGGTCCACACGGCGACGTGTGACACCGGAGACCTGGATCGACAGGTCGAATCCCGTTGCGTCGGGCGCGTCGTCGGACCGTTCACGGCATCGCACGAGCACGGCCATCGGCGGGGCCGAACGCTTCGACCGTTCGGCGACGAGGAGCCAGAGCGCGAGCAGCAGACCGTCGCGCCGGCCCTGCGAGAGGAGTCCGGCGCATCCGGTGGGGTCGTCGACCGTGACTCGCTCGCTGAGGTACGCGGATTCCGTGACCGCGTGCCGGAGCCACGTGTCGGTTCGGCCCTCGATGAGCCGGACGCGCAGCCGCGCGGCGAGCGAGCCGGCACGCTCCGCGGCGTCGGGCGGAAGCGGGATCGCGATGCGCCCCGAGCCGACGTCGTCGAGCAGCGTCTCAGCATCGAAGTCGAGCTGTGCGAGCTCCTCCGAGGCGCGCATCCCGACCGCGGAGCGGGGCGTTCCGATCGTCGACTGCACGAGCGAGAGGTCGAGCTCCAGTCCGACGAGCCGCCGGAACCCGCTGATCGCGAGCGTGACGAGGAGCACCGGGAAGACAGCGGATGCCGCGACCGCCACGCCGACCACGGTGAACGCGCCCGCCGAGACGACCTGGAGCACGGCTTCGGCCGCAAGCACGACGGCGATGACCGTCGCGCTCGCGAGCGAGATCCTCGTGCCCCAGACCGCCGCGACCGGCATCAGCACGGCGCCGGCCGCGGCCGCGGCCGTGGGCGTCACGCCGTGGTGCAGGAGGCCGGCCGTGGCGAAGACGTCGAGCGAGAGCGGCGCGAGCAGGCCGATGAGCAGGAGCACGTAGAGCCAGTCGGGGAGGATCCGCCCGGCCAGTCGCGCGACGACGCCGATGCCGACGACGAGCGCCAGCGCGATCCACGCCGGCCACGGGCCGGGGCCCGGCGGGTAGTACGGTCCGAGTGCGACGGTGTGCGCGAGGTGTGCGAGCACGAGGATGGCCGCCGCGACGGTGACCCCGGTCGCCAACCGCCTCCCGCCGTGGCTCTCGCGCACATCCCGCGCGGCACGCGCCGTGCGGCCGGGTCGGCTGAATGAGCGCACGGACGACGTGGCGCGATCCTGCGGCGTCTCGCTCATGGTTTCGGCACCTCGAGCATGACCGTCGTCCCGGAGCCCGGTGACGAGAAGATCCGGGCCCGTCCGCCGACCGTGTTCAACCGTCCCACGACCGATTCCGCATACCCGAGCCGGGCCCCGTCGACCGTCTCGGGTTCGAACCCGTTGCCGGCGTCGGTGACCATGGCGCGCACGGTGCGGTCGTCGTCCGTGACGGTGACGTCGGCCTCGTTCACGCCGGCGTGGCGACGCACGTTCTCGAGGCACTCGCCGAGTGCGCCGAGCAAGGCGTCGAGGGTCTCGCGGGGCAGCGCGAGCTGTCCCGCCCCGTGCCAGTTGACGTCGAGGCCCATGCGTGCGAAGCGCTGCCGCACCGATTCGAGGGTCGTGCTGAGCACGTCGTCGTCGGACTCGGGTGAGAAGATCGCCGTGGACCCGGCATCGAGCGGCGCACCGAGGCGCAGCAGCCGGAGCAGGCGCGCGTCGTCGCCCGCCTGCTGCCGAAGGGCGCTCGGGCCGACGCCCACCCCGGAATGCGCGAGCAGCGACAGTGTCGCGAGCACCGTGTCGTGCAGGACGCGCGCATCCTGGCGCTGCTGCGCCTCGAGTTCGCTGGCGAGTCGCTCGGCCTCGTAGGCGCGACCCACCTCGTCGATGCGCTCGACCGCATGGGCGATCGCACGATCGATGCCCGTGCCGAGCGCGATGCACGCGGCCCAGCCTGCGACGGTCACGACCGCGACGGCCTGCACGTCGTGACCCCGGGCCGAGACGATCCAGACAGCGGCGAGCATCGCCGCGAGGAGCCCGGAGACGAGCAGCCAGCCGCGTCTGCGCACGACGAAGGGGATGGCGACGGACGCCGAGGTCACCCCGCCGGTCACGGCCATCGCCGTCGCGGTCGCCGGGTCGAGGACGGGCCCGGTGCCGAGTACGGCGATGAGCACGACCGAACCGGCGATGATCCCGAGCCCCGGAAGCACGGCGCCTCGGGCCGAGTGCACGCTGACGAGCAGGATGATGCCGACGGTCGTGGCCGTGGCGACGGCCAGCCCGGCGGGAGTCGTGGCGCCGGGCACGAACAGGCAGACGAAGGCGCTCACGGCTCCGACCGACCCGGCGACGCGCGCGAGGCGTCGAAGCAGTCGATCGCGTTCCTTGTGGATGCGCTTCACTCCACCCCCTCGGCACCCCGAGACGCAGGTGCTGCCATTCGAACTGTAGCGGAGTCCGTGCGGATGCCGCGTGCTCGCGGCGGCGCTCAGGCGGCGAGCAGGCGCCGCAGGGCGTCGCCGACGGCCGCGTGCTCGATGAGGAACGCGTCGTGGCCGTACTCGGAGGGCACGAGCACCGGCCGTTCCCCGTGCACGCTTCGCGGCAGCGCCGCGGCCACCTCCACCTGGCCCTCGAACGGGAAGTAGCGGTCGCTGTCGATGCCGAGCACGAGGCTCGCCGCTTCGACACGGGCGAGGGCCGCCGCAACGCCGCCGCGGCCGCGTCCGACGTCGTGCGAGTTCATCGCCTCGGTGAGCACGATGTAGCTGTTCGCGTCGAATCGCCTCGTGAACTTGTTGCCGTGGAAGTCGAGGTACGACTCGACCGCGAACCTGCCGCCGCCGCCGAGCGGATCGATCCCGCTCTGCCAGCCGCGCTCGAACCGCGAGTTGAGCTCGGTCGCGGAGCGGTAGTTGAGCATCGCCATGCGCCGCGCGAGCGCGAGACCCCGTGTGGGCCCATCGCCGTCCGGGGCGTCGTAGTAGTCGCCGCCGCGGAAGAGCGGGTCCGTGCGCACCGCCTCGATCTGCACCGAGTTCAGTGCGATCTGGTCGGCGGTCGCCGCCGCGGGTGCGGCCAGCACAGCGATGCGCTCCACGGCCGCGGGTGCCGTGACCGCCCACTCGAGCACGTGCATCGCGCCCATCGAGCCGCCGACGACGGCGGCGAAGCGGTCGATGCCGAGTTCGGCGGCGAACGCGAGCTGCGCGCGCACCTGGTCGCGGATCGTGAGGAACGGGAAGCGCGTGGCCCACTCGAGGCCGTCGGGCGCGAGCGATGCGGGGCCGGTCGACCCCTGGCATCCGCCGAGGACGTTCGGGGCGACCACGAACCAGCGGTCGGTGTCGATCGCGAGGCCCGGCCCCACGACGTCGGCCCACCAGCCGGAGCTCGGATGACCGGGACCGGCCGGGCCGCTGACGTGGCTGTCGCCGGTGAGGGCGTGCAGCACGAGGATCGCGTTGTCGCGTCGCGGCGACAGCGTGCCCCAGTGCTCGTATGCGATGCGGGCGCCGGGAAGCACCCGGCCCGACTCGAGCGGCACGTCGCCGATGTTCACGAACCGGCGGTCGCCGACGGGGTCGCCCTCGCGCCAGGCACCGGTCGCCGGGGCGCGGCCGGCGATCGTGAGCGCTCGCGCCTCCGAGACGATGCCCGCGGGCACCGCGTCGGCGGTCGTCTGCCAGTCCATGATCCGATTCTTCCGGATGTCCGGCCCCCGCCCACGATTGTTACGCTGCAGCGCCCGGGAGACGACGGATGCCGCGAGCCCGTGCGGCCCGCGGCATCCGTCGCTCGTCGCCGTCGTCAGATGCGCGCCGCCTCCGTGGCGAGGCGCGCCGCGGTGAGACCCGCCTCGAGGTCGGCCTTCAGGTCGTCGATGTTCTCGATGCCGACGGAGAGGCGCACGAGGCCGGGCGTCACTCCGGTCGTGAGCTGCTGCTCGGGGGTCAGCTGGGAGTGCGTCGTCGACGCGGGGTGGATGACGAGCGAGCGCACGTCGCCGATGTTCGCGAGGTGGCTGAACAGCTGCAGGTTGTCGACGAGCGCGCGGCCGGCGTCGACGCCGCCCTTGAGCTCGAACGACAGCACGGCGCCGACGCCCTTCGGGGCGTACGTGTTGGCCGCGGCATACCACGGGCTCGAGGGCAGGCCGGAGTAGTTGACGCTTGCGACGTCGGGGTGGTCGTCGAGCCATTCCGCGATCTCCTGGGCGTTCTGCACGTGGCGCTCGACGCGGAGCGAGAGGGTCTCGATGCCCTGGATGAGCTGCCACGCGCTGTTGGGAGCGATCGAGGCCCCGAGGTCGCGGAGCAGCTGCACGCGAGCCTTGATGACGTAGGCGAGGCCGTCGCCGACCGCCGCGGTGTAGCTCGCGCCGTGGTACGAGGGGTCGGGCTCGGTGAGACCGGGGAACTTCTCGACGTTCTTCGACCACTCGAACCGGCCGCCGTCGACGATGACGCCGCCGATGACCGTGCCGTGGCCGCCGAGGAACTTCGTCGCGGAGTGGATGACGATGTCGGCGCCGTGCTCGAACGGGCGGATGAGGTACGGCGTCGCGATCGTGTTGTCGACGATGAGCGGGATGCCCGCCGCGTGCGCGATGCCCGACACGAGCTCGATGTCGAGGACGTTGATCTTCGGGTTGCCGATCGTCTCGGCGAAGAACAGCTTGGTGTTCGGGCGGACCGCACGGCGCCATTCGTCGGCGTCGTCCTGGTTCTCGACGAAGGTGGTCTCGATGCCGAGCTTGGCCAGCGTGTACTTGAAGAGGTTGTACGTGCCGCCGTAGATCGACGACGACGAGACGATGTGGTCGCCCGCCTGGGCGATGTTCAGCACGGCGAACGTCTCGGCCGCCTGGCCCGACGCCACGAGCAGGGCGCCGGTGCCCCCCTCCAGCGCGGCGATGCGCTCCTCGACGACGGCCTGCGTCGGGTTCATGATGCGCGTGTAGATGTTGCCGAACTCCGCGAGCGCGAACAGGTTCTGCGCGTGCTGGGCGTTGTCGAACACGTACGAGGTGGTCTGGTAGATCGGGGTGGCGCGGGCCTTGGTGACGGGATCGGGCGCTGCGCCCGAGTGCACCTGCTTCGTCTCGAAGCGCCAGTCGGCGGTGTTCTCGGTCATCGGAGGTCTCCTTCTCGAAGTCGGTTGTGCGGACCCGCCGCAACGCGAGACACGTTACGTCCGCGACCCGCGCGCGGACAATGGCCGCCGACACATGGCGTAACCGCGGCGATCGACATCAGCCGCGGGGCTTGGGCTCCTCGGGCGGAGGGGCCTCGGCGGGTGTCGCGGGCGTGCCGGTCGCCGTCGACGGCTCGGGCCGAAGCAGCCAGCGTGCCCGCGGTTCGACGAGCGGGCGGAAGACCCGGCGGACCGGCTTCAGGGACAGCAGTGCCGAGATGCCGATGCAGAGGAGGATCATCGCCGGCAGCACCCAGAACGGCTGCTTGCCCGCGAGGATGCCGGTCTCGCGGAACGGGAAGAGCACGAAGGTGTGCAGCAGGTAGATGTACATCGTGGCCGTGCCGAACGGCGTGAACCAGTGCGCACCGCGCGGCATCAGCATGAGGAAGGCGACGGCGAGCACCATGGCGAGCAGGAGGAGCGCGAGCCGGATCGCGCCAGACCACGGCTCGTCGTAGCCGATCGCCTCGTACGACTCGTCGTAGAGCATGAAGCGGCGGATCCTGAACTCGCGCCACGTCTCGATCGCGAGGGGCAGGATGATGCTCGCGGACGCGAACAACGCGATCGCGCCGGCGCGCCAGCGCCATGTGATGCGAGCGGGCAGGTCGAGCCACCGATCGGTGAGCTGCCACTGCCTGAGCTGCCACCCGAACACGAAGAACGGGAGCATCCCGAACGTGCGCGAGAGCGCGAGCGTCGCGTCGATCGTCTCGGTGTAGCCCGCGCCGATCGAGATCGCGATCGCGATCAGCAGCGGGAAGCGCAGGAGCACCAGGTAGGGGAGGACGATGCGCCAGATCGCGAGCGCGATGAGGAACCAGAGGGTCCACGACGCGGTCGTGTAGTCGAGGTCGAACGACCCGCCGAGCGCCCATCGCACGATGGTCCAGATCGTCTCGAAGATGAAGAACGGGAAGACGATGTCGGTGAGGATCTGCCTGAGCGCCCGGGCATTGGGCGGGCCCGACTTCGCGAAGTACCCGCTCACCGTCACGAACACCGCGACGTGGAACGAGTAGATGAACAGATAGACGCTGTAGGCGACGTCGTCCTCCGCGATGAGGGGCAGGATCCCGTGGCCGATCACGACGAGGGTGATCGCGATCCACCTCGCGTTGTCCCAGAGCGGCACCCGCCGGCGTCGCGGCGGGGTCGGCCCGTGCGGCCTCGTCTGCATCGTCCCATTCAACCGCACAGGGCCGACGGATGCCTCGGCCCGTCGCTCGTGGCATCCGCCGTCGGCACGGCAGAATGGCCGCATGAGTGTGCTGCGGGCGGTCGTGACCGGTGCGAGCTCGGGGATCGGCGAGGCCACCGTGCGGGCGTTCCGCGCGGCCGGATGGGAGGTCGTCGCCGTCGCCCGCCGCGAGGAGCGGCTTCGCGCGCTCGCCGCTGGGACCGGGGCATCCGTCTTCGTGGCCGATCTCACGCGGCAGCCTGATGTCGATTCCCTGCGCGACCACCTCGCCGCGACCGGCCCGGTGCACGCGCTCATCAACAACGCGGGCGGCGCGAAGGGCCTCGACTCGGTCGAGTCCTCGTCGATCGACGACTGGGCGTGGATGCTCGAGGTCAACGTGCTCGCGCTGAAGCGCGTCACGAGCGCCCTGCTGCCGCTGCTGCGCCGGGGGGCCGTCGAGCGCGGCGTCGCCGACATCCTGAACGTCACCTCGATCGCCGGTCACGTCGCCTACGTCGGGGGCGGCGGGTACAACGCCGCGAAGTTCGCCGCGCACGCCCTCACCGAGGTGCTGAGGCTCGAGCTGAACGGCGAGCCCCTGCGCGTCACCGAGGTCGCCCCGGGCATGGTGAAGACCGACGAGTTCTCGCTCGTGCGGTTCGGCGGCGACCGCGAGAAGGCCGACGCGGTGTACGACGACGTGCCCGAACCGCTCGTCGCCGACGACATCGCCGAGATCGTCGTCGGCGCCGTGCTGAAGCCCCGGCACGTGAACCAGGACCTCATCGTCGTGAAGCCCGTCGCCCAGGCGGCGCCGTACCGCTTCGCGAAGGGCGCGCTCACGGTGCGCCGGGACGGCGGCTGAGGTGGCGGACGCCATGGCGGCGCCGGCGCCCGCGCGGGCACGCTGGGAGCACCGCACCGCGACGCCCCTCGTCGTGCTCGGCGTGCTGTTCATCGTCGCGTACTCCGTCGTGATCCTCATGCCCGCCTCCGCGGGGCCGGTGTGGTCGACGCTCGTCGTGACGCTCGTGACCGCGTGGGTCGTGTTCATCGTCGACGTGGTCGTGCGCATCCTGCTCACGCCCGCCGGCGCTCGGCTCTCGTTCATCTGGCAGCACCCGGTGGACGTGCTCTCGGCCCTGATCCCGCTGTTCCGGGCGCTCCGGGTGCTCGAACTGCTCCGTCAGGTGCCGTACCTGCGGCGCCGGACCGGCGCGGCGGTGCGCACGAACATCGTCGTCTTCGCGCTCAGCTACGCGATCGTGTTCGTGTACTTCATCGCGCTCGCGACTCTCGCGGCCGAGCGCGATGCGCCCGGTGCGACGATCACGAGCTTCGGCGAGGCGATCTGGTGGGCGATCGTCACCATCGCGACGGTCGGCTACGGGGACACGTATCCCATCACGATCCCCGGCCGCATCTACGCGGTGCTGCTCATGGCCGGCGGGGTGGCGATCGTCGGCACCGCGTCGGCGACGATCATCTCGCTCATCAACGAGCGCATCGGGTCGTCCAGGCGCCGTCATGACGGGGAGCCGCCAGCAGACGGCAGGGTCTGAGACGGATGCCGCGACCGCCCCCGCGGGCGCGGCGACTACCCTGAGGGAATGAGCTTCGATGCGAACGACGCCACGGCGGGCGTCGACGGGATCCGCCGCGAGATCCTCGATTGGGACGAGTTCGGCGACGCGGCTCGCTCGCTCGCGAGCGATGTGCTCCGCTCGGGATTCCGCCCCGACGTCGTGATCGCCATCGCCCGCGGCGGTCTCCTGCTCGCCGGTGCGATCGCGTATGCGCTCGGCACCAAGGCGTGCGGCTCGATCAACGTCGAGTTCTACTCGGGAATCGACGAGCGGCTGCCCGAGCCCGTGCTGCATCCGCCGATGCTCGACGCTCCGGCGCTCGGCGGAAAGCGCGTGCTCCTCGTCGACGACGTCTCGGACTCGGGCCGCACGCTCGCCAAAGTCGTGGCGATCATCCGCGACGAGGGCGCCGAGGTGCGCACCGCCACGCTCTACACGAAGTCGCACACCGTGCTCGAGCCCGACTTCGACTACCGGCGCACCGACGACTGGATCGTCTTCCCATGGTCGGCCCTGCCTCCCGTCGAGCTCGCCGAGGGCACCGAGGACGTCGCGTGAGCGTGCATCTCGTGGGCGGCGGGTGGCAGGATGCGCCCGACGGCGTCGAGTATGCGGCGTTCCTCGTCGAGGCGACGCTGCGTGCCACGGCGGCCGGGCGCGACCGGCCGCGCATCGCCGTGGTGTCGGTGCGCGACGGCGACCACGACGAGCACGCCGCGAGGCTCATCGCCGCCGCGTCGCCGGCCGGCGAGTTCGAGCCGCACGTCACCGCCGTCGCCCACGACGGCGCGGTGCCGGCGACCGCCTTCGCGGAGGTCGACGGCATCCTCGTGGGCGGCGGGCTGACCCCCGTGTACCGCGACCTCCTCGAACCGCACTTCGGCGAGCTCCGCAGGCTGGTCGCTTCCGGAGTGCCCTACCTCGGGTTCTCGGCGGGCGCCGCGATCGCAGCTGAACGCGCGCTCGTCGGCGGCTGGCGCATCGGCGACGTCGCCGTCTCGCCCGAAGAGGCCGCCGAGGACCTCGACGAGATCACCGTCGTCCCCGGCATCGGGCTCGTCGACGTCACGATCGACGTGCACGTCGCCCAGTGGGGCACGCTCTCGCGGCTCGTCGCCGCGGTGGAGGCCGGGATCGTCGAGGGCGGCCTCGGCATCGACGAGTGCACCGTCCTCGTCGTGGGCGACGGCGGGCTTCGTGTCGCCGGGCAGGGCAGCGTCTGGCGGGTGCTCCCGGCCGAGTCGGGCGTGGCGGTCGGCACGATCGGGGCCTGAGCGTGGCGAAGTCACTCGATGAGCTGGCCGCCGACGGGCTCATGGACCCGGGATGGGCGAGCGCTCTCGCACCGGTCGCGCCGAGGATCGCGGCCATGGGCGACTTCCTGCGCGCCGAGCAGGCGGCCGGGCACGGATACCTGCCGAGCGGCGACCGCGTGCTCAGGGCGTTCGGCGCCCCGCTCGACGACGTGCGGGTGCTCATCGTCGGGCAGGACCCCTACCCGACGCCGGGGCATCCGATCGGCCTCTCGTTCGCGGTCGACCCGCATGTGCGTCCGATTCCCCGGAGCCTCGCGAACATCTACCGCGAACTGGCCGACGACCTCGGCTGCACCCCGCCCGCGCACGGCGACCTCACCCCGTGGGGCGCGAACGGCGTCATGCTGCTGAACCGCGTGCTCACGGTGCGCCCGGGTGCGCCGGCGTCGCATCGCGGCAAGGGCTGGGAACAGGTCACCGACCACGCGATCCGCACCCTCGTGGCCCGCGGGAGCCCGCTCGTCGCGATCCTGTGGGGCCGCGATGCGCAGAACCTGAAGCCGCTGCTCGGCGACACCCCCACGATCGAGTCGGTGCACCCCAGCCCGCTGTCGGCGAGCCGAGGGTTCTTCGGGTCGAGGCCGTTCAGCCGTGCGAACGCGCTCCTCGAGGCGCAGGGCGGCGCGCCCGTCGACTGGCGGCTGCCGGCCTGACGGCCGATCGCGCGAACGGCGCTCGCGACATCCGCTCGAAACATCGACGGCGTAGTCTGGCGCCATGCTCGAGGAGGAATACCAGCAGCGCCGCGTGCTGCCGCGCCACCTGCGCCACCCGGAGCCGCAGGAACCGCCCTTCGAGTACGCGATCCGGCAGGCGCGCCAGGGCGACCTTCCGGCCGTGCGCGAGATCTACAACCACTACGTCGCGAACTCCACCGTCACCTTCGACGAAGACGCGATGACGCTGCGCGAATGGAAGTCGAAGTTCGCCTACCTCCAGAAGCTCGGCATGCCCTTCCTCGTCGCCGAGTCGCCGTCGGGCCAGCTGCTCGGCTATGCGCTCGTCTCGCCGTGGCGGCAGAAGCGCGCCTATCGCTTCACGGTCGAGAGCTCCATCTACCTCGGTCCCGCGGCGACCGGCAAGGGGCTCGGCCGGGCACTCCTCGGCGAGCTCATCGCGCGGTCGAAGGCCGCCGGCCTCAAGGAGATGATCGCGGTCATCGCCGACCAGGGCGCCGACGCGTCGATCGCCTTGCACGAGAGGTTCGGCTTCGTCGAGATCGGCCGCATGGGCCGGGTCGGCTTCAAGTTCGACCGGTGGCTCGGCACGGTGCTGCTCCAGAAGACCCTGAAGTAGGGCGGATGCCGCGTGCCGATGACGACGGCACCGCCGGGTTCGTCGCGCGATCGTAGGCTCGAAGGCATGACCGCGTTGCACGAGTTCACGGCCCTCGAGCTCCATCAGCTGCTGCAGCGGCGCGAGATCTCGCCGGTGGAGCTCGCCGCGAGCTATCTCGAGCGGATCGAGCGACTCGACCCCGAGATCGGCGCCTTCGCGACGGTGACCCCGGATGCCGCGCTCGAACGCGCACGCTTCGTGGCGGACCATGTGCCGACCGCGGCGCCCCTGTGGGGCCTGCCGCTGGCCGACAAGGACCTGCATCGGCGCGCCGGGGTGCCCGCCCGGTTCGGCTCGCGCGCGTTCACGGATTTCGTGCCGGATGACTCGGACGAGCTCGTGCAGGCGGTCGACATCGCGGGCGCGGTGAGCCTCGGCAAGAGCGCAACGCCCGAGTTCGGCCTGCCCTCGTACACCGAGAGCCTCGCCGCACCGCCGACCCGGAATCCGTGGAAACCGTCGCTCGGTGCGGGCGGCTCGAGCGGGGGAGCGGCGGCGGCCGTGGCGTCCGGGATGCTGCCGTTCGCCCCGGGTTCCGACGGCGGCGGATCGATCCGCATCCCGGCCGCGGCGTGCGGGCTCGTCGGCGTGAAACCCTCGCGCGGACGGGTGCCGGCCGGATCCGGACTCGCAGGCCTCGCGGGGCTCGGCGTCAGCGGACCGATCGCCCGGAACGTCGCGGATGCCGCGCTCCTCCTCGACGGCCTGATCGCGCCGGCGGGGTATCCGGCCGCGCACCGGTTCGCGACGCGGGCGCCTGGTGACGACGGCCCTTTCCTCGGTGCAGCCATCCGCGGAGAGGGGCGGTTCCAGCTCGGGGTGATGATCGATTCGCCGTGGGACGACGCGTACGAGATCACCGTCGCCCCCGAGGCGCACGCCGCACTCGAGCGCGCGATCGCCGCGTTCGAGGCGCTCGGGCACGGGGTGGAGGCGATGACGCCGGTGCCCGAACCGGGGTACCCCGGCGCGTTCCGCACGATCTGGCAGGCGGGCGCCGCGACGATTCCGGTCGACGGCGAGGCGGAGGCGCTGCTCGAGCCCCTCACGCGGTGGCTGCTCCGCCACGGCCGGGCCGTGCCCGCCAGGCAGCTCGCCGAGGCGCTCGCGTGGCTCGCCGGATTCGAGGAGCGGGTCATCCGTCGCTTCGCCCCCTTCGACGCCGTGCTGACGCCGGCCCTCGCGTTCGCCCCGCCGCGCGTCGGCTGGTTCGACCAGTACGACGGCGAGCGCAACTTCGCGCAACAGGTGCAGTTCACGCCGTTCACGTCGTTCGTGAACGTGGCGGGCCTTCCGGCGATCACCGTGCCGGTCGAGGAGACGAGCGAGGGGGTGCCGATGGGGGTGCAGCTCATCGGGCGACCGGGCGGCGAGGCGACGCTCTTCTCGCTGGCCGCGCAGCTCGAGCGCCGGATGCGACGTG
The DNA here is from genome assembly GCF_042720415.1 of Agromyces sp. NPDC058484. NCBI lineage: Bacteria > Bacillati > Actinomycetota > Actinomycetes > Micrococcales > Microbacteriaceae > Agromyces > Agromyces sp. NPDC058484. The sequence continues at coordinate 67,594 of NZ_JBHXMP010000019.1, forward strand.
GGCACCGGCATCCGCCGAACTGGTGATTTGACGTAGTTAGGTAAGGCTCACCTATAGTGGGGGCATGCTCGGTCTCGACCTCACGCTCTCCTACCACGGTGCACCGGTCGTGCACGGCGCGGAGCTCCACCTCGAACCGGGCAAGGTCACCGCGCTCGTCGGGCCGAACGGCAGCGGCAAGTCGACGCTGCTGCGCGCGCTCGCCCGGCTGCACGCGCCCGACTCCGGCCGGGTGCTGCTCGCGACCGACGACGGCCGCAGCGTCGACGCCGCCTCGCTCAGCTCCCGCGATTTCGCCCGACGGGTCACCCTGCTCGCGCAGAGCCGCCCCACCCCGGGTGGGCTCACGGTGCGAGAACTCGTCGAGTTCGGCCGGCACCCGCACCGCGGCAGGTGGATCGCGGGCGACGCGGGCGGCGCGACCATCGTCGAACGTGCCATGGGCCTCACGGGCGTCGCCGCCTTCGCCGACCAGCCCGTCGACCGGCTCTCGGGCGGGCAGCTGCAGCGGGTATGGCTCGCGAGCTGCCTCGCGCAGGACACGAGCGTGCTCCTCCTCGACGAGCCCACCACCTACCTCGACCTGCGGTACCAGGTCGAGCTGCTCGACCTCATCCGCGAACTCGCCGATGACCACGGTGTCACCATCGGCGTCGTGCTGCACGACCTCGACCAGGCCGCCGCGGTCGCCGACCGCCTCGTGCTCCTCGAATCCGGACGCGTCCGCGCCGTCGGCACGCCCGCCGACGTGCTCGTGAGCGACGTGCTGAGCTCGGCGTACGGCATCCGGGTCGACGTCGAGGTCGACGACCGCGGATGCATCACGACGTGCCCCATCGGCCGGTACAACACCCGGCAGCGGGCCGAACGACTCGCCGTCGCCTAGCACCGGCCCACCCTCCACCCCCATCGCGCGGGACACCCATGCCCGCGCCCCGATCGAAGGACACCATGACCAGAGCTGCCGTGAACCGGCCGACCATCGCCCTCGCCGCCGTCGCCGCCGCATCCGTGCTGCTGCTCACCGGCTGCGGCACCACCGGGAACGCCGGCGCGGCAGCCGGTGACGCCGCGACGATCACGATCGTCGACGACCGCGGCGAGCGCGTCGAACTCGCGGCCCCGGCCGAGAAGGTCGTCGCCCTCGAGTGGAACACCGCCGAGAACCTCGTCGCGCTCGGCGTGATGCCCGTCGGCGTCGCCGACGTGGAGGGCTACGGCGACTGGGTGCAGTCCGAGACGCTCGACGAAGGGGTGACGGATGTCGGCCAGCGCGGCGAGCCCTCGGTCGACGCCATCGCCGGGCTCGCACCCGACCTCGTGCTGACCACCACCGACCTGCCGGAGTCGGTCGTCGCCCAGATCGAGGAGTTCGCCCCCGTGCTCGTCGTGCGCGGCGCCGACGCATCCGACCCCATCGGCCAGATGCAGGAGAACCTCGTGCGCATCGCCACCGCCACGGGTCAGGAGGCCGAGGCCGAAGAGGTGCTCGCGGGCTTCGACGAGAAGCTCGACGAGGGCAGGGCCGCGCTCGAAGCGGCCGGTCTCGCCGGTGCGGCGTTCATGATGAGCGACTCCTGGGCCAGCGGCGGCCAGGTCTCGATCCGCCCCTTCGCCGAGGGCGCACTGCTGACCGCGGTCACCGAGGAGCTCGGCCTCGAGAACGCCTGGACGGGTGACGGCGACGCCGACTACGGCCTCGGCTCGACGGACGTCGAGGGCCTCACCGGCGTCGGCGACGTCGAGTTCCTCTACATCACCAACGGCGAGGCCGACGCGTACCGGAACGAGCTCTCGGGCAACGCGGTGTGGCAGTCGCTGCCCTTCGTGCAGAGCGGCAAGGTGCACCGCCTCCCCGACGGGATCTGGATGTTCGGCGGCCCCTCGTCGATGAACGACTACATCGATGCCGTCGTCGACACTCTCGCGGCCTGACAAGGCCCCGGCGCAGGTTCGCTCGCCGGGCGGGGCCGCACGGCCCCGCCTCGGCGCGGTGCTCCTACTCGCACTCGGCGCCGTCGTCGCCGCCCTCCTCGCGGCGGTGCACGTGACGCAGGGCTCGGCGGACGTCGGCCTGGCCGAGCTGCTCGGCCTCCTCACGGGCGGATCCGACGACCAGGCCGCAGCCGTGCTCGTCGCCTCGCGGATGCCGCGGCTCGCGGCCGGCGTGCTCGTCGGCGTCGCGCTCGGCGTCGCCGGGCTCGTGATGCAGAGCGTCTCACGCAACGTGCTCGCCTCGCCCGACACGCTCGCGGTGAATGCCGGATCGTATCTCGCGCTCGTCGCGGTCGCCGCGCTCGGCGTCGCGCTGCCGGTCGCCGGCGGCGGACTGGTCGCCTTCGTCGGCGGCCTCGCCGCCGCCGGCCTCGTGCTCGCGCTCTCGGCCGGCACTCGCGGCGGCGGCACGGTGCGCCTCGTGCTCGCCGGCTCGGCGATCGCGCTGGCGCTCACCGCGCTCACGACGATGCTGCTCCTGCTCCACCCCGAGCGCACCGAGGGCCTCTACGCGTGGCACAACGGCACGCTCGCCCAGACGGGCATGGCGCCGATGCTCCAGCTCGGGCCCGTCGTGCTCGTCGCCGTCGCCGCCCTCCTGCTCTTCGCGCGGCAGTTCGACCTCATCGCCCTCGGCGACGACACCGCGACCGTGCTCGGCGTGCGGGTGCGCCGCACGCGCCTGTGCGGCATCCTCATCGCCGTGCTGCTCTCGGCCGCCGCGGTCACCGTCGCCGGGCCGATCGGATTCGTCGGGCTCGCCGCGCCCGTGATCGTGCGCCTCGTCGCGGTGCGCGTGCCCGGCATGCAGAAGCACGTGCTGCTGATCCCCGCCGCCGCCGTCATGGGCGTGATCGTCGTGCTCGGCGCCGACGTGCTGCTGCGGCTCGCGTTCGGCGGCCAGGCCGCCGTCGACGTGCCGACGGGTGTCGTCACCACGATCTTCGGCGCGGTCTTCCTCGTTGCGCTGGCCCTGCGGGCCCGGGCATCGTCGGAGATCGGCACCGGGTTCGTGATCGGCGCCGGGCTCTCGCGCCGCGGCCGGGGGCTCGTGGTCGCGGCATCCGCGGTGCTGCTCGTCGCGCTCGCCTTCGTGTCGCTCCTCCTCGGCGACGCGAAGCTGCTGGGCGGCGACGTGCTGAACTGGGTCACCGGGCAGGCGGGCCCGCTCGTCGAGTTCGTGATGAACACCCGTGCGCCGCGCGTCGCCGCGGCGATCCTCGCGGGGGCGGCGCTCGCGCTGGCGGGCACGGTCGTGCAGGCGGTCTCGCGCAACCCGCTCGCCGAGCCCGCCATCCTCGGCGTCACCGGGGGAGCGGGTGTGGGCGCGGTGCTGGTGATCACCTTCTGGCCGCTTGCGACCTTCCTGGGCGTGACGACCGGCGGCCTCGTCGGCGCTGCCGTCGCCGCCCTCATCGTCTTCGGGCTGGCGATCCGCGGCGGTCTCGCGTCGACGCGGCTCATCCTGATCGGCCTCGGCGTCTCGGCCGCCGCGGGTGCGGTCACCTCGATGCTCATCATCGCGACCGACCCGTACAACGCGGCGAAGGCGCTGACCTGGATGGCGGGCTCGACCTACGGTCGCACCTTCCCGCAGCTGATCCCGCTCACGATCGTGCTGCTCGCCTCGGTGCCGCTGTTGGCATCGGCACGTCGGGAGCTCGATCTGCTCGCCTTCGACGACGACACCCCGCGGGTGCTCGGCGTGCGGCTCGGCTCGGCTCGTCTCGGCCTGCTGGCCGTGAGCGTGGCGCTCACCGCGACCGCCGTGGCCGCCGTCGGCGTCATCGGCTTCGTCGGACTCGTCGCCCCGCACGCGGCGCGCGCCCTCGTCGGCTCGCGCCACGCGCTCGTGCTGCCGCTCGCGGCGCTCCTCGGCGCCCTGCTCGTGTGCGTCGCCGACACCCTCGGCCGCACGGTGATCGCCCCGGCGCAGCTGCCCGCGGGCCTCGTCACGGCCGTCGTCGGCGCGCCCTACTTCATGTGGCTGCTGTGGCGTTCGCGCCGCACCGCCTGACCCGCAGCAGTTCCCATTCTCAGACAGGAGAAACCTCGCATGGCCAAGCCCGGATACCGCGTCTTCGACACCACGGTCGGTGAGATCCGGCGGATGTCGCCGCACTTCGTGCGCGTGACGTTCCGCTCCGACGACCTCAGGGACGTCGGCTGGGACGGCCCCGACCAGCGCATCAAGGTCGTGCTGCCGCTGGCGACCACCGGATTCGGCGACGTGCCGACCGAAGCCGATTGGTACTCCGCCTGGCGGGCGCTGCCCGACGACCGGCGCAACCCGATCCGCACGTACACGATCCGCGATGCGCGTCCGGAGGCCGGCGAGCTCGACGTCGACTTCGTCGCGCACGGCGACGGCGGCCCAGCGTCCCGCTGGATCGCCGAGGCGAGACCCGGCGACCGCATGCTGATCGTGGCGCCCGATGCCACGAGCGACGAGGAGTCGGGGGGCTGGGAGTGGCGCCCCGGCACGGCCCGCACCCTGCTCATCGCGGGCGACGAGACCGCGGTGCCGGCGGCCTGTGCCATCCTCGAGCAGTTGCCCGCCGACGCGTGCGGCGCCGTCTTCCTCGAGGTGCCCGAGGCCGATGACGCGCTCGAACTCCGGGCGCCCGCCGGCGTGGACGTGCGCTGGCTTCCGCGTGGAGACACGAACACCGGCTACGGTGCTCGCCTCGTCGAAGCGGTCACCGCGTGGGCCGACGCGTGGGCGCCGGCCGTGCCGACGGAGGCTGCGGCCGTCGCCGATGCGCCGATCGCCGTGGGCGGGCTGCCGGCGCTCACCGACGAGGACCTCGTGTGGGAGGTGCCGGATGCCGCCGACGACGGCGGACTCTACGCGTGGCTCGCCGGCGAGGCATCCGCCATCACGACCCTGCGGCGCCACCTCGTCAGGGGGCTCGGCGTCGACCGCCGTCGGGTCGCCTTCATGGGGTACTGGAAGCTCGGCCGCGCCGAGGGGTAGGCAGGTACCCGCCCGCCTCGAGGCCCGCTTCGATCTCGAATCGGTTCTTCAACGCGTTCCGCCCGGCGAACAGGTAGAGCAGCGGGAAGAGCATGCCGTACCGGCGCCACTGCGCCTGGTGCACGAGTTCGTGTCCGAGCACGGCGTCGCCGGCATTCGTGTCGGTGAGGTAGCACCCGCCGACGCACGATCCGCCGCGTCCGAACGTCCACTTCGGCATGCCCGTGAACACCACGAGCCCCCGCCGCACCTCGATCCGGCCGGTGCTCCAGATGAATCCCCAGGTGAGGCCGACGAGGGTCGCCCACCGGTAGCCGGCGCGGCTGATCGCCGAGTCCGTCAGGCGGATCCGGAGCATCCGCTCGCTCACGCGGCCGCCTCGGGCCGGCCGAGGTCCTCGAGGAGTCGCAGCCACACCTCGCTCATGCTCGGGAAGGCGGGCACCGCGTGCCACAGCCGGTCGACCGGGACCTCGCCGACGATCGCGATCGTCGCGGCCTGGAGGAGCTCCGCGACATCCTGCCCCACGAAGGCAGCGCCGACGACCACGCCGCGGCCGGCGTCGATCACCAGCCGTGCGCGACCCTCATAGCCGTCGGCGAGGATGCCCGCGCCGGTCGCCGACTCCATCGGCACCTCGGCGATGCGCACGTCGAGTCCGGCCGCCTCGGCGGCCGCGGCGGTGAGTCCCACCGCGACGCACTCGGGTTCGGCGAAGACGACCTGCGGCACCGCCGAGTGATCGGCGGTCGCCACGTGCGCCCCCCAGGTGGACGTGTCGACCGGGCGGCCCAGCGCGCGCGCGACGATCACGTCGCCCGCGGCCCGGCCCTGGTACTTGCCCTGGTGGGTGAGGAGCGCACGGTGGTTCACGTCGCCGGTCGCATAGAGCCAGTCGCCCTCACCGTCGGCTCGCGTGACGAGCATCGTGTCGTCGACGTCGATCCACTCGCCCGGTTCGAGTCCCACGGTCTCGAGCCCGATCGCGCCGGTGCGCGGCCTCCGCCCCGTCGCGACGAGCACCTCGTCGGCGGTGACCGTCGAGTCGTCGTCGAGTGTGATCACCACCTCGCCCGACGCGTTGCGCTCGACCCGGGTCGGCTCCACACCAAGCCGCACGGATGCCCCGAGCCCGCGCAGCCCAGCCGCGACGGCCTCGCCGGCGAACGGCTCCATGCCGCCGAGCAGCACGCTTCGCGCGAGCACGGTGACCTCGGTGCCGAAGCCGGCGTACGCGGTCGCCATCTCGGTCGCGACGACGCCGCCGCCGACGATCGCGAGTCGCCCGGGCGGGTGCTTCACGCTCGTCGCGTCGCGGCTGGTCCACGGCTTCGCCTCCGCCAGGCCGGCGATGGGCGGCACGACCGGGTCGGAGCCGGTCGAGACGACGACGGCGTGCCGTGCGACGAGGGAGATCTCGGTGCCGTCGGGGCGTTCGACCACGACGCGCCTCGGCCCGTCGAGCCGGCCGTGGCCGCGCTCGAGCCCGATGCCGACGCTCTCGAGCCAGGCGACCGCGCCGTGGTCGTCCCAGTCGGAGACCCAGTAGTCGCGTCGACGCAGCACCGCCTCGACGTCGAGCGTGCCCGTGACCGCTTCGGCCGCACCGGGGACGCGCTGTGCCGCGCGGAGTGCCGCGGCGCTCCGCAGCAGCGTCTTCGACGGCACGCACGCCCAGTAGGAGCAGTCGCCGCCGACGAGCTCGTGCTCGACGAGCACGACGTCGAGTCCGCCCGCACGTATCCGGTCGGCGACGTTCTCGCCGACGGGACCGCCGCCCAGGACGACGACATCCACCTCGCGTTCCATGGGGCTCCCCTCCGATCCCGGCGGGCGCCGGGCGGCTCCACCCAAGCCTAGGCCGGTGCTCCGACCCCGACCGCGGAGGTCACGCGTCTCGGGCCGCGTCGCCGCCGGACGTGAGGGCGGCCACGAGTCTGAGGATCGTGGGGAGGTCGTCGGACGCGGCTTCGAGCGAGCCCGGAGCGAACCCGGCGATCGCCGCCCCCGCGAGCGGGAAGCGGGCAGCGACCGCGCGGAGCACTGCCGCGAGGGCGGCGGCGTCGATGCCGAACGGCAACGGATACGAGAGTCCGGCGAGCGCGGAGGGATCGAGCACGTCGAGGTCGATGTGCACGAAGACCTGGGCGGCACCGGTCTGCTCGAGCGCGGCGACGACGAGGGCCGGATCGGAGAGGTCTTCGACGGTGAGCACCGTCATGCCGTGTTCGTCGATGAAGCGCTGTTCCTCGTCGTCGGTCGCACGGATGCCGCCGAGCACGAGCCTCCCGGGCGCGATCCGCGTCTGGTCGTCGAGGGCGAGCCCCTCGGCGCCCTCGCCGGCGATCGCGCGCAGCGTCATGCCGCCGAATCCCCCCGACGGCGAGGACTCGGGCGTGTTGAGGTCGGGGTGCGCGTCGAGCCAGAGCACGGCGACGTCGCCGCCCGCGCGCCGTGACGCGTGGGCGACGGCGGCGAGCGACACGCTGCAGTCGCCGCCGATGGTGAGCGCCCAATCGGGAACCTTGCCCAGCGCCGTCTCGGCGAGCTCGCGCACACGGCGCAGCGCGCTGTACCGCCGGACGCCGGTGCCGAGCGACTCCCCGGCCTCGACCGGCACGTCGACGACGACGGTCGCCGAGGCCGGCAGGTCACCTCTGATCGCGGCGGCTCCGTCGGCGTGGCTCATGGCGCGTGCCGAGACGGAACCCTGCCACTGGGGAACGACGACGAAGGTGGCGGGCATGGTTCCCAGTATCGCGCTCAGCGCTGCCGCGGTCGAGCGAGGAGGAAGCGCCGAACGCCGGACGGTCGAAGCCGCATGCGCACGGCATGCTATTCTCATGCCATGGCGAACCTTCAGGTGAAGGACCTGCCCGATGCACTGCACGACGCGCTGCGCGTGCGGGCCCTGACCGAGCGCGTGTCGATCAGTCAGCTGGTCACCGGAATGATCGAGCGCGAGCTCCGGATCGCGGCGATGAACGACTGGCTGAGCGGCAACCGGCGCGATTCGCCGCGGCTCGATCTCGACAGCGCGGCGCTCGTCGCCGACGTGCGAGCATTCGATGCTCGTCATTGACGCGAGCGCCGTCGTCGAGTTGCTCGTCGGCGGCCGGCACGCCGATTGGGTGGCCGGCACCGTGCGCGACGAGGTGATCGTCGCGCCCGAGCTGATCGATGTCGAGATCGCATCGGCGCTCGCGCGACTGCAGCGAACCGGTCTGCTCGGCCCGGGCGCGGCCGACGCCGCGATCGCGAGATTCGAGACCCTGCCGATCGACCGCCTCGGTCACGCCGGACTGACCGCCGAGGCGTGGGCGCTACGCGACGCGGTGCGCATCGCAGACGCGTTCTACGTCGCCGCGGCGAACGCCTTGGACTGCCTGCTGATCACCACGGACGCCCGGCTGGGTCGGTCGGGCGTCGTTCGCGCGCTGCTCCCGGCCTGATTCGGCGGCGGGGCGAACCGTGCGCACTTCCGCGATGAGGACGACGGATGCCGCGGCCACACGTCGTGAGCCGCGGCATCCGTCACCGCGTGCCGGGCGTCAGCCCGAGATGGCGCCCTGCGAGGAGCCCCCGGCCTTCAGCGCGGCCAGGCGCGCGTCGACCTCGGTGAGCTCTCCGAGATCGTCGAGCTCGTTGAACTGCGCGTCGAGACTCGAGGCGGCGAGCTCGGCCCGCCCGCGGACGACGGCCTCCTCGCGCCGGATCTTGTCTTCGAAGCGGCCGATCTCGCTCGTCGGGTCGAGGATGTCGATGGACTTGACCGCATCCTGCACCTGCCTCTGCGCCTCGGCGGTCTTCGCCCGGGCGACCAGCTCGGAGCGCTTGTTCTGCAGCTGGACGAGCTTCTCCTTCATGCCGTTCAGGCCGCTCTTCAGCTTGTCGACGACCTCGGTCTGCGCGGCGATCTGCGGCTCGGCCGCCCTCGCCTCGTTCTCGGCCGAGATCTGGCGGCTGAGGGCGACCTTCGCGAGGTTGTCGAACTTGTCGCCGCCGGACGCGTCGCCCCCACTGCGGAGCTCGTCGCCCTTGCGGCTGGCCGCGGCGGCCTTCTCGCCCCACTCGCGAGCGGCTTCCTGGTCTTCGCGGTGGTCGTCCTCGAGCAGGCGCAGATTGCCGATGGTCTCCGCGATCGCGGCCTCGGCGTCGGCGATCGAGTTCGTGTAGTCGCGCACCATCTGGTCGAGCATCATCTGCGGATCCTCGGCCTGGTCGATGAGCGCATTGATGTTCGCCCTCACGAGCTGCGAGATGCGGCCGAAGATGGACTGCTTTGCCATGGTGTTCCCTTTCGTGGTGATCGGTGGATCGTCGTCAGGTCGTGGTCGTGGTCGTGGTCGTGGTCGCGGTGTGGTCGTCGCCGGGGTCGTGATCTCGTTCAGAATCGGCCGCCGCTCCCACGGCGGGAGCGCGTGCCGGATCCGCCGAAGCTGCCGGGAGACCGCCGCCCGCCGCCGCCGAAGCCGCCGCGCCCGCCGCCGAAGCCGCCGCCGCCGAAGTCGCCTCCGCCCCCGAGCACGGAGTTGATGAGGATGCCGCCGAGCACCGCGCCGAAGACGTCGCCGCCCGAGCCGCCGCCCGGCATCCCGCCGAAGCCGCCGACGTCCTGCTGGGCGAGCGACATGGCCGCACGGGCGAGCGACTCCGCGCGTTGCGCGGTCGCGAGGGCGGCCGCGGGATCGGATGTCGCGGCGCCCTCCGCCTCGACGAGCAGCCGGCCGGCCTCCGCGAGTCGCGTCCTCGCCTCGGCGCCGACGGCGCCTCGCCGCGCGACGAGGTAGTCCTCGGTCGCCTGAACCTGGGCGCGGGCTGCGGTGAGGCTGCGGCCGAGCTGCGCCTTCGCCCGGACGAGTTGTTCGGCCGCGTCGCGGGCGCCCGCGATCGCGGTGTCGATCTCGGCGTTCACCTGCTCGATCCGGGTCTGCACCGCGAGCGGGTCGCGCCCGGGTGCCCCGACCGTCCCGCGGAGCTGCGCGGCATTCGCTGCCACGCGGTCGGCGAGCGCCGCCGCATTCGCGTCGCCGAGGCCCCGCGCGGTCTGCACGTCGCGCTCGAGGTCGGCGACGCCGTCTGCGACCGCCTCGTCGGCGGCGCCGAGGTCGGCGGCGAGGCGCTCGATGGCGTCGGCGAGGAGCGTCGCCTGGTCGACGGCCTCCTCGGCCGCGAGGATCTCGACGGCGGCGTCGTTCGGGCGTCCCTCGGCGATCGCAGCGGATGCCTCCTCGAGCGACCGGCGCGCGAAGGTCATGCGTGCCTCGGCCTGCGCCGGGTTGTCGGCGACGGGTGCGATGGCGGATGCCGCGTACTGCGGCGTGAGGGCGGCGAGACGCTCGGCCGACGGGGCGATGTGCGCCCGTGCGGCATCCGCCTGCGCGCGCACGCGCTCGAGCTCGGCCGGGGCGTTCCGCTCGAGGTCCCGGAGCGCGTCGAACCTCTCGGCCTGCTCGTCGAGGAGCGCGTCGGCCTCGCCCGTGAGACGGATGATTCCGCCGTACCAGGCGCGTCGTTCCTCGTCGGTGTCGGGTTCCGCGTCGTCGAGCTGCTGCTGGAGCGTGAACGCCTCGCCGACCTTCGCCTTGGCGGCGTCGAGCGCGGCGCGGAAGTCGGCGGTCGCACCCTCGCCGTACGAGGCGACGGCGAAGCCGAGCTCCTGTTCGCTCGTCTTCATGGCGTCGTCGGCCGCCACGAGCGCGCCGCCGGCATCGCGACGGAGCTCGTCGATCGACGGCGGCGGGACGCCGTCCGGCGCACCCTCGCCGGCCTGCGTCCTCTTCTTGCGGCGGGCGAGCACGATCGCGATGATCGCGACCGCGACGGCCGCGATGACGAGGAACCACACCCAGCCCCAGCCCCAGCCGCCTCCTCCGCCGCCTGCTCCGCCGTCGAGGGCGTCGGCCGCGGCGATCGCAGCGCCCGCCCAGTCCTCGTCGCGAAGCTCGGGCTCGATCACCTCGAGGCCGATGCGGTCGATCTCCTCGGCCGAGAGGGAGGCGTCGGATGCCGCGGACAGGTAGAACGCGCGACCGGTGACGGCGACCGCGAGCAGGTAGTCCTCCGCGCCCAGGTTGTTGGCGATCGCGGTGTCGTTCGCCCAGGCGTCGGCCGCCTCGGGATTCGTGAACTCGTCGACGTAGGCGACGAAGAGCTGTCGCCCGCTCGAATCGGCCGTGCGATCGATGGCCGCCACCACCTCGTCGGTGCTCCCGTCGAGGGCCCCGACGGTGTCGACGATCGGCGTCGCGTCGAAGTCGACCGGGTCCTCAGCCCAGGCGGCGGTGGGTGCCGCGAGTGCGATCACCGCCCCCGCGATGATCGCCAGTGCCACTGACCTGTGACGAACGGATGCCATGCACCAGTGCCTTTCCCCGGCCGAGCGGACCATCCCGAGTCTATTGGGCAGGCGGATGCCGCGTCCACGGCGCGGGCGGCGGTCGTCCGGTGCGGCGGCGGTCAGCCGACGGTGATCGCGGCGAGCGGCGAGATCAGCGGGGTGATCGCGCCGTCGGGCGCGGTGAACGTGACGACGGCGCTCAGCCCGTACTCGCCGGCCCCCAGTCCGGGCGCCACGGTCGAGCGAGTGCCGTCCTCCTGGCCGGCCAGGTCGCAGGACCGGGTCTCGAACGACCCCTGCAGCGAGGCCGATTCGCCCGGCTCCAGGGCGATCGGCAGCGGCGCGAGGTCGAAGACCGGGCCGTGGTGCCACACCGTGACGCCGGACTCGGCGACCGTGAGCGGCGCGTCGATGCGGATCGTGCCGGTGACGACGTCGGTTCCGGCGTTCGTGATCGTGACCGTGACGGGGTTGGTCGTCGCCGGACGCACGGATGCCGCGGGCGCGTCGACCTTCGCGACAAGGGGGCTCGTCGCGGCATCCGTGGGCGGGGCGACCGGCGCACCGCAGCGGTTCACCTGGTCGGGCGCCATGAGCCGCTGATCCGCGGCATCCGCGGACGCACCGCCGTCGGTCGCCTCGGGCGAGACGTCGGCGGACTCGGCCGACTCGAACGCCGGCGCATCCGCCGTCGTCGGCCCGCCCATTCGCTGGAGCCCGAGCACGAGACCGCCGACCGCGAGCACGGCGGCGACGGCGCCGGTGGCGCCGAGCACGGCCGTACGGCGAGCACAGCGCCTGGCGCGGCTGCGCCGGAGCACCTCGTCGACGTCGATGGCGTTCGCGGTCGCGGCATCCGCTGCGCGCTTCAGGCTGTCGCCGAGCTGGTTCGGGTCAGGAGCCGACATGGCTGTCTCCGCTCCGCGCGGCGCGTGCGCCCGCAGGGTCGATCGAGGAGGAGAGGGCTCGCAGCCCATCGCTCAGGTATCGCTTCACCGCGCCCGAGCTGATGCCGAGCGTCTGCGCGACCCCGTCGACCGTGAGGTCGTCGTAGTAGCGCAGCACGATGCACGCGGCCTGCCTCGGCGAGAGCTCGCGAACCCGCTCGATGAGATCGAGCCGTTCGTCGCTCGCCGCAGCGGCCGACTCGACGAATGCCGGTGCGAGCGTCAGGTGCCGTACCCGACGCCAGGTGCCGTCACGCCGCGACCGGTCGATCACGGCGTTCAGGATGGCGCGTCGCACGTACGCCTCCGCGCGCGGCAGCGTGAGCGCCAACCGCGGCGTGCCGAACGTGCGCACGAGGGCGTCCTGCACGAGGTCGGCGGCATCGTCGACACTGCCGGTGAGCAGGTACGCGTAGCGGCTGAGCGCGTCGCCGCGCCGGGCCACGAGCGTCGTCGCCACCTCGTCCCACGCGCCGCCCACTCCGGCTCCTCTCCGGCGACGGGCGTTTCCCGCCGTCATCTCTTCAGACGAACCGGCGGCGCGTTTCGTTGTGCGGCGGCGACGAACGGGTGGAGGCGGGGCGCGGCATCCGCGGATCGTGTCGTTCTCGGCCTCACCGTCGCGCCGGGGCGGTCGAGGGTCCGACGTGCTCGTCGAGCCAGCGCGTGAGCGGGCGCGAGGTGCGCAGTGCGTCGGCGACGACCTGCTCCGCCTCCGCCGTGTGCAGCCACGGCGCGACCGGCCAGTCCTTCCAGGCGACGAGATCCTTGTCGCGCAGGAGTTCGGCGCGGGGGTGCTCGGAATCGAACCCGCGTGGCACGCGCTTCAGCTGCTCGTGAGCGGTGACGGCGACCCCGCCCGACTCGACCTCGGCGATCGCCGCGACGAGGGCGTCGCCGCTTCGCTCGGCGTCGACGGCGGCCCGGAACCTCGCGAGCTGGTCGGGGGCCATCACGTGGCATCCGGCGCCGATGCCGAGGCCGGTCGCCGAGAGCTGCACGTAGCCGCTGCCGCCGAGGGTCGCCCCGATCGCGGTCTTGTACGGCGTCTTGTCGGCGCTGAACCGGATGTCGCGGTACGGGCGGAAGACGTGCGGCTCGCCGAACTCCCCGGCGAGGTCTTCGAGGAGCGCCTGCATGGGCCCGAGCACGGACGCCTCGTAGACGGCCTTGTGCGCGGTCCAGTAGGCCTTCGAGTTGTCGGCCTCGAGGCCCCGGTAGAAGTCCAGGGCGGCCTCGGGCCAACCGGCGAACGTCGTCATCAGTGCCTCCAGACTCGAGGCCACGGCGACGACGGATCCGTCATCGCAGAACGTGCCCCCGGAGGGATTCGAACCCCCGACCTACGGTACCGGAAACCGGCGCTCTATCCCCTGAGCTACGGAGGCGCACAGCTAGAGAGACTACCACTCCGCGGCGCCCGGCTCGGACAACCGTGGGCAGCCGTCAGGCCGCCGGGAGGTTCCCGAGCACGGATGCCACAAGCTGCTGCGCGTCGCCGGGCTCGAACAGCGCGGGGGAGTCGACGACGATCCAGTACGGCCCGTGGAAGACCTGCGCCTCACCGCTTCCTCCCGCCTGGACGAAGTAGCCTTCGACGTCGGGCGGAGTGCCGTAGGTCGGCACCGGCTTGCTCGTCAGGGCGGCGTCGTTCCTGCGGGTCTCGCCGGCCTGCTCGGTCGGCGTCGCCACGGCGACCTCGATGACCTCGCCGCTCGTCTGGTTCAGGTAGCCGCACGCCGTGCCGGCGTCCTCTTCGACGAGCGCGACGACCGCAGCGGCAGTCGGCTCGTGGCCAGGGTCGACGCCGAAGTTCGGATTGAACGCGTACAACTGTTCGGCGGTGACGAGCGCGTCACACGAGATCTCGAACGGGATCGGCGGCTCGGCCGTCTCGGTCGGCGCGGGCGCGGCGGTCGGCGAGGCCGGTGCAGTCGTGGGGGCGGCGGCGGTCGCGGTGGGTTCGGGCGTGCCTCCGACGCATCCCGAGAGCAGGGCGACGGATGCCGCCGCGACGAGTACGAGGCCGGTAGGGCGGTTTCGGAGCAGGCGGGACGGGCGCGGCATGAGACGAACCCTATCAACCGTGCCGGGTAGGATTTGCGGGTGACTCCCGACGACCTCTCGCGTGCCCTGTTCGACCTCGTGATCGGGTTCGCCGAGCGACGCAGGGCCGCCGGCGAAGAAGAGGTCTCACTCGAGCTCTCGGCCGACCAGGTGACGCTCGAGCGCCCCAAGCTCCGCGAGCACGGCGACTGGGCGTCGAGCATCGCGATGCGCGTGGCGAAGGCGCTCCGTTCGAACCCGCGCGAGATCGCGGGCGAGCTCGCCGCCGGCCTCGCCGCGATCGACGGCGTCGCGAGCGCCGAGGTCGCCGGCCCCGGCTTCATCAACATCCGACTGGATGCCGCGGCCGCCGGCGCCCTCGCGAAGACGATCGTCGACGCAGGCGCCGGGTACGGCCGCAGCGATGCGCTCGCGGGCAGCGTCGTCAACCTCGAGTTCGTGTCGGCCAACCCCACCGGCCCGCTGCACATCGGCCACACCCGGTGGGCTGCGCTCGGCGACTCCATCGGCCGGGTGCTCCGCGCGGCGGGCGCCGAGGTCGCGAACGAGTACTACATCAACGACGCCGGCAGCCAGATGGACACCTTCGGGCTCTCCGTGCTCGCCGCGGCCAAGGGCGAGCCCACGCCCGAGGGCGGCTATCCCGGCTCCTACATCGCCGACCTCGCACGTCGTGTGCTCGAGCGCGAGCCGCACCTCCCCGAGCTGAGCGAGGACGTCGCGCTGCACACGGCCACCGAGATCGCCTACGAGCTGCAGCTCGCCGAGATCCGCGAGTCGCTCACGCGATTCAACGTGCACTTCGACGTGTGGACGAGCGAACGCCGCCTGCAGGTGAGGGGCGACGACGCGCTCTCCGACGTCGACACCGCCGTCGAGCGCCTTCGCGCGCAGGGGCACGTCTTCGACGAGGACGGCGCGGTGTGGGTGCGCACGACCGATTTCGGCGACGACAAGGACCGCGTCATCCGCCGCTCCAACGGCGCGTACACGTACTTCGCCGCGGATGCCGCGTACTACCTCGACAAGGGCGATCGCGGCTTCGTGCACAAGATCTACCTGCTCGGCGCCGACCACCACGGGTACGTGCACCGCCTGAAGGCGATCGCCGGGGCCGCCGGCGACGCGCTCGAGAACATCGAGGTGCTCATCGGCCAGCTCGTGAGCGTCAACGGCGCGAAGCTGTCGAAGCGGGCCGGCAACATCATCGAGCTCGACGACCTGCAGGCGTGGCTCGGCACCGACGCGCTGCGGTACACGCTCGCACGGTATCCGGCCGACTCGCCGCTCACGATCGACCCGGAGATCCTCCAGCGCCGCACGAACGACAATCCCGTCTTCTACGTGCAGTACGCCCATGCGCGCACGTGCGCGGTCGACCGCAACGCGGCATCCGTCGGCGTCGACCGTTCGACGTTCGCGCCCGACCTGCTGGAGCACGAGACCGAGTCGGCGCTCCTCGGTGCGCTGCAGGAGTTCCCGCGCATCGTCGCCCAGGCGGCCGAGCTGCGGGAGCCGCACCGCGTCGCACGCTACATCGAGGAACTCGCCGGCCTCTACCACCGCTGGTACGACAACTGCCGCGTGCTGCCGCTCGGCGACGAGCCGATCGGCGACCTGCATCGCACCCGGCTCTGGCTGAACGACGCGACCGGCCAGGTCATCCGCAACGGGCTCGACCTCGTCGGCGTCTCGGCGCCCGAACGGATGTAGCGGTGAACGGGCCGGGGGAGCGGAACGCGGGGCCGTCAGGGGCAGACGAGCCGGAGGAGAACCCGACGCTCGCGTACCCGACCGAGGTGCTGCAGCCGCTGCGCCCGCCGCCGGCGGCGCAGCCGGCCCAGCCCTCGCGGCCTGAGCCCGCTCAGGCTCCGGCACCGGAACGCAGGCATCGCGTGTGGCCGTGGCTGGTCGGCATCCCGCTCGTGCTCATCGGGGTCGTCGTGCTCGCCGTGTTCCTGCTCGACGGCGCGGTGCGTGGCATCGTCGAGGACAGCATCGAGCAGGATGTCGCCTCGCGCCTGCCCGACGCGGTGCAGGGCGAGGTGACGGCGACCGTCGAGGGCGGTCCGCTCGTCTTCCAGCTGCTCTCGGGGCGGGCGGAGCGCATCGAGCTCGATGCTCCGGTGCTCACCGTCGACGGCGTCCCGATCGCGGTGCACGTCGTCGCCCAGGGGGTGCCGTTCGACCGGAGCGCTCCCGTGCGCGAGCTCACCGGTTCGATCACGCTCGACGAGGAGGCACTCAATCGGTTCGTGACCCTGCCCGACGCGACCTCGTCGCTGCGGCTCGGCGAGGGTGAGTTCAGCTACGAGAGCGAGCTCGAGGTGTTCGGGTTCCCGGTGGGATACTCCGCGACCGCGCAGGCCGAAGCGCAGGGCGACACCGTGCTGCTCACCGCGACCGACGCCGAGGTGACGACCGGGCTCGGCCCCATCGATCTCGGCGGGCTCGTCGAGCAGGTCGTCGGCGAGCCGATCCCGGTGTGCGTCGCGCAGTGGCTGCCGGAGGGCGTCGGCGTGACGGGGATCACCGTGACGCCCGAGCACGTCACCGCCGAGCTCGCTGCCGACGACATCGTGCTGTCGGAACGGTCGCTCGGCACGACCGGCAGCTGCTGACGACCTCCTCGGGACTGCAGGTCTCCTCGGGACTGCAGATCTCCTCGGGATCGGGCCACCCGTCATCGATTCGGCCCGTGCCCCGCGCCCTCGGTAGACTCGCGGGCAGGCCGCCCCACAAGGGCGGCACGCATCAGGCTTCAGGAACCGATCCGGGTTCGCTCGCCGCGAGCGATCCATCGCCGTTCCGTCCCGTGAGGTTTTCCCGTGGCATCCACCGCAGCAGCACCCGGCTGGCTCCGCGTGCCCGACGACGCCAACGCCCTCGCACCCCAGGTCTGGCCCGAGCGTGCCCATCGCGACGCCGACGGCCGCCTCGTCGTCGGCGGCATCGCGACCACCGAGCTCGCCACGCGCTTCGGCACGCCGCTCTACGTGATCGACGAGTCCGACGCGAGGGCTCGCGCGGCGCGCATCCTGGCCGCATTCGAGGCGGCCGCGGCATCCGCCGGCACCGATGTGACCGTCTATTACGCGGGCAAGGCGTTCCTCTCGGGCGCGATCGTGCGCTGGGTGACCGAGGCGGGGCTCGCGGTCGACGTGTGCACCGGCGGTGAGCTCGCGGTCGCGCTCGCCGCGGGCGCCGACCCCGCCCGTATCGGATTCCACGGCAACAACAAGTCGCTCGCCGAGATCGAGCGCGCGGTCGCCGCCGGCGTCGGCGCGATCATCATCGACAGCGAGGTCGAGATCGAACGGGTCGCGGATGCCGCGGCTCGCGCCGGCCGGGTGCAGCGTGTGCGGCTCCGCGTGAACAGCGGCGTGCACGCGTCGACGCACGAGTTCCTCGCCACCGCGCACGAGGACCAGAAGTTCGGTGTCTCGCTCGAGCGCGCGGTGGAGATCGGCACCCGCATCCGCTCCCATCCCTCGCTCGACTTCCTCGGGCTGCACTGCCACATCGGCTCGCAGATCTTCGACTCGGCGGGCTTCGCCGAGTCAGCCGCGCGGCTGCTCGCCGCGCACGCCGAGCTCGCGAGCGTGAGCCCCGTCCCCGAACTCAACCTCGGCGGCGGCTTCGGCATCGCCTACACGTCCGCCGACGACCCGACGCCCATCGAGGAGATCGCGCTCGGCATCGCCGAGGCGGTCGCCGACGGATGCCGCGACCGCGGTGTGCCCGTGCCGAAGCTCGCCTTCGAGCCCGGGCGCGCGATCATCGGCCCTGCCGGCGTCACGCTCTACACCGTCGGAACGGTC
Source organism: Agromyces sp. NPDC058484 (assembly GCF_042720415.1). Taxonomy (NCBI): domain Bacteria; kingdom Bacillati; phylum Actinomycetota; class Actinomycetes; order Micrococcales; family Microbacteriaceae; genus Agromyces; species Agromyces sp. NPDC058484. Next base: position 85,741 of record NZ_JBHXMP010000019.1, read on the forward strand.
AAGCCCGTGCCGATCGACGGCGGCTGGCGCCACTACGTGTCGGTCGACGGCGGGATGAGCGACAACGCGCGCACCGCGCTGTACGGCGCCGACTACACGGTGCGCCTCGCGTCGCGCGTCTCCGATGAGCCGCCCGCGCTCGTGCGCGTCGCCGGCAAGCACTGCGAGTCGGGCGACATCGTCGTCGACGCCGACTACCTGCCGCACGACATCGCGCCGGGCGACCTCGTCGCGGTGGCGGCCACGGGCGCCTACTGCTGGTCGCTCGCGAACAACTACAACCACGTGCCACGGCCACCCGTCGTCGCCGTTCGCGACGGCGTCGCGCGCGTCATCGTGCACGGCGAGACCGAGGCCGGCCTGCTCGCCCGCGACGCCGCGCTCGAGGCATCCGACGGCCCTGAGAACGCCGACCGAACCACGACCCCGGAAGGGCCACACGCATGATCGAGTACCGCACCATCCGCGTCGGACTCCTCGGCGCCGGATCCGTGGGCTCGCAGGTCGCGCGGCTGCTGCTCGAGCACTCGGAGGAGCTCACGCACCGCATCGGCGCGCGCATCGAGCTCGTCGGCATCGCGGTGCGCGACATCGAGGCTCGGCGCGACGCCGAGCTGCCGCACGAGCTCCTCACGACCGACGCCGATGCGCTCATCCTCGGCTCCGACATCGTCATCGAGCTGATGGGCGGCATCGAGCCGGCTCGCACCCTCGTGCTCTCCGCGATCGCGTCGGGTGCCGATGTCGTCACCGGCAACAAGGCGCTCCTCGCGAACCACGGACCCGAGCTCTTCGCCGCCGCCGAACAGGTCGGTGCCCAGCTCTCGTATGAGGCCGCCGTCGCCGGTGCGATCCCGATCATCCGGCCGCTCCGCGACAGCCTCGCCGGCGACCGCATCGAGCGCATCCTCGGCATCGTGAACGGCACGACGAACTTCATCCTCGACCGGATGGACACGACGGGCGCCTCCCTCGAAGACGCCCTCGCGACCGCGACCGAGCTCGGCTATGCCGAGGCCGACCCGACGGCCGACATCGGCGGCTACGACGCCGCCCAGAAGGCCGCCATCCTGGCGAGCCTCGCGTTCCACACGAGCGTGCCGGTCGACGCGGTGCACCGCGAGGGCATCACGGGCGTCACGGCCGACCAGGTCGAGTCCGCGAAGCGCGCCGGGTTCGTCGTGAAGCTCCTCGCGATCTGCGAGCGGCTCATCGACGACGAGACCGGCCAGGAGGGCGTCTCTGCGCGGGTCTACCCGGCACTCGTGCCGCGGAGTCATCCGCTCGCCGCCGTGCACGGCGCCAACAACGCCGTGTTCGTCGAGGCATCCGCTGCCGGCCCATTGATGTTCTACGGCGCCGGGGCCGGGGGAGTGCAGACCGCTTCCGCCGTGCTCGGCGATCTCGTGGCGATCGCCCGACGACACGTGATCGGGGGCCCGGGCACCGCCGAGTCGATCCACGCCTCATTGCCGGTGCTCGAGATCGGCCGCATCTCGACCCGCTATGCGATCACCCTCGAGGTGGCCGACGAACCCGGCGTGCTCGAGCAGATCGCCCACATCTTCGCGGAGCACGGCGTGTCGGTCGAGCAGCTGCAGCAGACCGTGGCCGAAGGCTCGGAGCGGGCTACGCTGGTCATCGGGACGCATGAGGCGAAGGAGTCCGCGCTCGCCGAGACCGTCGCCGCCCTCGCCGGGAGCCCTGTCGTCGCATCCGTCGCGTCCGTCCTCCGAGTCGAAGGAGCAGTGTGAACCACCCCACCCCCAAGGCCTCCTCGCGCCAGTGGCGCGGCGTCATCCGCGAGTATGCGGATCGTCTCGATGTGACGGATGCCACGCCCGTCGTCACCCTCGGCGAGGGCGGCACGCCGCTCCTGCCCGCGCCGGCGCTGTCGCGCCGCACGGGAGCCGACGTGTGGGTGAAGTTCGAGGGCATGAACCCCACGGGCTCCTTCAAGGACCGGGGCATGACCATGGCCGTCACGAAGGCCGTCGAGCGCGGCGCGGAGGTCGTGATCTGCGCTTCGACGGGCAACACGTCGGCCTCGGCCGCCGCCTATGCCACGCACGCGGGCATCAAAGCGGCCGTGCTGGTGCCCGAGGGCAAGATCGCGATGGGCAAGCTGAGCCAGGCGATCGCGCACAACGCCCACCTCCTGCAGGTGCAGGGCAATTTCGACGACTGCCTCGACATCGCCCGCGACCTCGCCGAGAACTACCCGGTGCACCTCGTCAACTCGGTGAACAACGACCGCATCGAAGGCCAGAAGACGGCCGCGTTCGAGGTCGTCGAGGTGCTCGGCGACGCCCCCGACTTCCACTTCATCCCGGTCGGCAACGCGGGCAACTACACGGCGTACACGCGCGGCTACCGCGAGGACATCGCGGCGGGCAACGCCACGCGGATGCCGCGCATGTTCGGGTTCCAGGCGTCGGGGTCCGCGCCCATCGTGCGCGGCGAGCCCGTGCGCGATCCCGACACGATCGCGAGCGCCATCCGCATCGGCAACCCCGCCTCTTGGGAGCTCGCGCTCCAGGCGCGCGACGAGACCGACGGGTACTTCGGTGCGATCGACGACGAGAAGATCCTCGACGCGCAGCGCATCCTCTCGGCCGAGGTCGGCATCTTCGTCGAGCCCGCATCGGCGATCTCGGTGGCGGGCCTCCTGGAGCGGTCGGCCGCCGGGGTCGTCCCGGCCGGCGCGCGCGTGGTGCTGACGGTGACGGGGCACGGGCTGAAGGACCCGCAGTGGGCCCTCCGCACGCCCGACGGCTCCGATGTGCAGCCGACCGTCGTGCCGGTCGACACCGCGCAGGTGGCGCAGGTGCTCGGGCTGGCCTCGTGACCGGCGCGACCGTCGCTCCCGACTCGGGCGTCGCGTCGCCCGTCGTCGGCCGCTCCGTGCACGTGAAGGTGCCGGCGACCTCGGCCAACCTCGGCCCCGGTTTCGACACGCTCGGCCTCGCGCTCGCCAGGTACGACGAGCTCGAGGTCGAGGCGACGGATGCCGCGGCCCACGACATCCAGGTGCACGGCGTGGGCGCGGGCACGGTGCCGCTCGACGAGTCGCACCTCGTCGTGCGCGCCATCGCGCACACGTTCGCCCGGGCGGGCGTGCCGATGCCGAAGCTCCGCCTCGTCGCCCGTAACGCGATCCCGCACGGGCGGGGCCTCGGCTCCTCGGGCGCGGCGATCGTGGCCGGCGTCATCGCGGCGAAGGGCCTGCTCGAGGGCATCGTGGAGTTCACGCCCGACGATCTGCTCGAGCTCGCGACCGAGCTCGAGGGACACCCCGACAACGTCGCCCCGGCCCTCTTCGGCGGCCTCACGATCGCGTGGGTGACGCCCGAGGGCCCCCGCCACAAGAAGCTCATCGTGCACCGGGGCGTCTCGCCGCTCGTGCTGGTGCCCGAGCACGAGATGTCGACGGCGCTCGCCCGTTCGCTCCAGCCCGAGTCGGTGCCGCACGAAGACGCGGTGTTCAACGTGTCGCGTTCGGCGCTGCTCATCGCCGCGCTCATCCAGAGCCCCGAGCTGCTGCTGCAGGCCACGGAGGACAAGCTCCACCAGCACTATCGCGCGCAGGCGATGCCCGAGACGGATCGGCTGATCCGGGCGCTGCGCGCCGCGGGGCATCCGGCTGTCGTCTCGGGCGCCGGGCCGTCGATCCTCGTGCTCGCGAGCGACCCCAGCGAACGCGCCGACGCGATCCGCCTCGTCGAAGAGCAGGCCGACACCGCCTGGCAGGCCCTTCCGCTCGCCGTCGACTTCAAGGGCGCGACCGTCGTCGAGACGGAGCACTGACCCTTCATCGGCGTTCCCGGCGCGTCGCGTGTCGGGACGAACGGCTCGGTGATGTTAGACTGACGATGCACCCGGCAGGCAACGCAATCGACCGCGTTCCCGTCGCATCGTGCAATTCCCGGCAATCCATTGCTTTCGCTCTCGCGCATGTCTGCGCCACCGCGCACCGACATCGCTCGTGCGCGACCAGCTCTCCTGGAATCGCAATTCTCGCGATCAGGGGAAAGGAACATACCCAGTGACCAACGCAACCGACCACGCCGACGTGAGCGTGGCGAACCGCACTCGACTCTCCGGCCTCAAGGTCGCCGAACTCCAGGAACTCGCCGCAGCCCTCGGCATCGTCGGCGCGTCGAAGCGCCGAAAGGGCGAGCTCGTCGACCTGATCTCCGCCCGCCAGGACGAAGGCGTCGCGACCGAGGGGCCGGCGGTGCCCGGCGCAGCCGAGGACGTCGCCGCCGAGCAGATCGAGCAGCCCGCAGAGCAGGTCGAGCGGCCCGCCCAACGGGTCGAGGCTCCGGATGCCGCGGCCCAGGCCGCTCCCGCAAGCGAGACCGCCCCCACGGGCGAGGCCGCCCCCGCAGGCGAGACCGCCCCCGCGGGCGAGGCCGCTCCCGCAGGCGAGCGCGCTCCCGGGGGCGAGCCCGCTCCCGCAGGCGAGGCCGCTCCCGCAGGCGAGGCCGCTCCCGCCGAGGGCCGGCGTGCCGGCCGACAGGGCCGCCAGCCGCGCCGGGCGACCAGCGGGTCCACCGCGGCGGCGCAGCACGTGAACAACGGTGGCGCAGGAGTCGAGCTCGTGCCCGCCGACGACGACGCACGCCAGGCGGCCCGAGCCGCCGTACGAGAGGAGCTCGCCGCG
>NZ_JBHXMP010000020.1:0-80313 GCF_042720415.1 Agromyces sp. NPDC058484
TGGGCAGAACTCCTGGCCGCAGATGGGCAGTTCTATTGGCCACCAGCGGGCACTTCTGCTGGCCGCCGATGGGCACTTCCTACTGGCCGTTGACAACGCTGCACTCCTTCTCGAAATGTTCACTTCTTTGAACAGGAGAGTATGATGTTCAATTAATTGATCACACTCCACCTGCGAACAGGCAAGGCGAGGTGAGTTGGATGAGCCTGATCACGTTTCGCGATGCCGTCGAGCGGATGCCGTATAGCAAATCCGAGCTGGCGCGTCGGGCTGACATTTCGCGAACCACTGCGCTTTCAGTGACCGCAGACCAGTCAAGCGCTCGCGTCGACACACTCCGCGAAATGGCGCTCGCGCTTGGATTCGACATCTCCATCGAACTCGGTCGCGCGAGCGAGCCGCTTGCGGCAGCCGCAGCACGCGTCATGCTCGGGGAGACGGCGCTCCGCGACATCCTCGAGGCTCGTGAACTCGACGCGTGGATCGCTCGGCTGGAGCGCTATGTCGACATCAGCTCTGATGAAGGCCCAGACATCCTCGACGTCATCGCCGAAGCGGCTCATGTCGCGGGCGCCCAAGACCGCGAGGGCGCGGTCATGTTAAGCGGCCGCAACGACGCCGACCGGCTGGTCTCGGCCGGACGAGCATCCGGCGCCCGATGGGCGCTCTCGGGGTCGGCTTCGCTCGAGGCACTCGGGGGCGACCCGGGCAAGACCGTCGTGTTCTGGACTGAGGACGCGAAGCACGTCGCGGAGCTGCTCGCCGGCACGCACCGCCAGGTCAAGATCCACACGGCTGCCGACGTGATCGTCGCGCCCGCCCATCCGAGCGTGTTCGCGGGTTCGACGACGATCGAGGATGTGAACCTCGTCACCCCGATGCAAGGGATCATCGACGCAGTGGCAATCGGCGGCATCGACCGAGAGATCGCCGAACAGCTCGTAGGGAGTTGGTGAGCGATGAACGCCCAAACGGATGGGCCGGGCGGCAGTGGCCCCGCGTACGTACGGCGCCCTGCAGGTCGCGCAAGCACAGGGCGGCCGGCGAATCAGCGCGGCACGCTTCCGGGCGACGAACTCACGCGCGCCGAGAAGCTCGATCTGCTCGGCATCGACTGGGACCGGTCGGGTATCGACGCGTCCGTGATCGGCGGGAGCGAAGGCGAACTCGCGGTCGAGCGATCGCTCGCGCGCTTCCGAGCCAACCTGACGGTCATCATCTGGGATGCCGCACGGCTCGAAGGGAACACCTTCACACTCCCCGAGGTGCAGACCCTTCTCAGCGGCGTCACCGTCGAAGGCAAGAGGATCGAGGAACAGCAGCAGGTGCTCGCCCTGAGCGAGGCGTACAACGAGTTGGATCGTCTGGTGCGGTCCGGTGAGTTCAAGCTGACCAAGGATGTCTCGGACAAGCTGCATGGGCTCGTCGCACGTCACGAGGCGATCGAGTCGGGTCGTTTCCGCGGCGAAGGGTCTGCAAACGGCGGCGGGTCGGTGCGGTTGTCGACCGGCGGCGTTGTCGACGGGCGAGCGCACGGCGACGGCGGGTCGCTGCTCGTCGAGGCGTTCAACGACCTGACAGACTACCTCGACGGCGTCGACGACCCTCGTCAGCGGGCGCTGCTCTACGCTGCATCGGCAACGCGGCACCAGTTCTACTTCGACGGCAACAAGCGCACCGCGAAGCTCATGGCTTCGGGCGTGCTCATGTCATCCGGCTTCGACGCGATCTCCGTGCCGTACAGCCGACTGTACGAGCAGAATGTCTCGCTCGACCGGCTCTTCTCGACCGATGACGCGACGAGCTACATGAACCTGCTTGCCGACTGTGCGCGGTGACGCGCTGCCAAGGATCCCGGCTGGTCGAATGCACCTGACGTTCAGGGTCCATGGTCGATCTGGGCGAGTGCGCTGATGACGCCGGCCACACCGTGACCCGACGTGGGAGGCACTGTCAGTCCCCGTCTTGACAGGATCTCCCGCGCATCGCGCGAGTGGAGTGACATGGAGTCATGCCGGGCGAACATCGTCGGCACATCCTGACTGAGAAGGACTTCATGAAAGCCACATTCATGTACGGAGCCGGAGACGTTCGCATCGAGAACGTGCCCGACCCCGTCATCACCGCGCCCACCGATGCCATCGTGCGCGTCATCCGTGCCTGCATCTGCGGCTCGGACCTGCACCCGTATCACTCAATGCCGCACAACGAGCACGGCGTGCCGATGGGGCATGAGCTCATCGGCGTCGTGGAGGAGACCGGCTCGGCCGTCACCACCGTGCGCAAGGGCGACTTCGTGATCGCCCCGTTCGCGATCAGCGACAACACGTGTGCATTCTGCCGGGAAGGCCTGCACACCTCCTGCATCCACGGCTCGTGGTACGGGACGCCGGAGACCGGCGGCCTCCAGGCGGAGCTGTCGCGCATCCCGCTCGCCGACGGATCGCTCGTCAAGGTCCCGGGTGTCGACCTGGCGACCGCCGACGAAGGCCTGCTCGCGTCGCTGCTGACCCTGTCGGACGTCTACCTGACCGGCTACCACGCCGCGCACCTGGGCCAGGTGGAACCCGGCAAGACCGTCACCGTGATCGGTGACGGCGCGGTGGGCCTCTCCGCGGTGCTCGCGTCGAAGCAACTTGGCGCCGAGCGCATCATCCTGATGGGCCGCCACCAGTCCCGCACCGACCTCGGCATCCGGTTCGGCGCGACCGACGTCGTCGCCGAACGTGGCGCCGAGGGTGTCGCGAAGGTCATGGACCTGACCCGTGGCGAAGGCTCCCACATCGTGCTCGAGGCCGTCGGCCACCTGCCTGCCTACGAGCAGGCGTACGGCATCGTCCGGCCCGGCGGGATCATCTCCCGAGTCGGCGTCCCCCAGTACGAGGAGGCCCCGATCGGATTCGGCTCGCTGTTCGGCAAGAACGCGCGCCTGGCCGGCGGACCCGCCCCCGTGCGCGCCTACCTCGAGCCCGCCATCGCGCGGGTACTGAACGGCGAGATCAACCCCGGCCTGGTCTTCGACCGCACCGTGACGCTCGACGACGTGCCCGCCGGCTACGCCGCGATGGACAACCGCGAAGCGCTCAAGGTCATGGTCACCGCCTGACCCTGGCCCCCTGATCCCCGGCGCGGCCGCCGACGTTCCTCCCCCAAACGGTCGACGGTCGCGCCGGTTCTGCGTTCCCGGCCATCAGCATTCCCGCCCTTCAGAAGGAGCACCACGATGACGACCACCGGCTCGGTCGCGGTTGCGGCGCCCGCCGACACCCGCCGGACGGAGCCCCGCGTACTGAGTCGATCCACCACATTCGGGCTGGTGTCGGCGGCGCTCGTGCTCGTGTTCGCGTCATCCGGCAGCCCCATCCCGCTGTACAACACCTACCGCGTCGCCGACGGCATCGACGACGCCGCACTCGCCGCGACCACGGTCACCTAGCTGGCCGTCACAGCGCTGTCGCTGCTGCTGCTCGGCCGCCTGTCCGACCACCTCGGTCGAAAGCCAGTTGCGACGACGGCAGCGGTCGCCATCCGTCGCACCAGAACTGGAGAATGAACGATGAACATCGAACCCACCCGCCCCACGATCAAGAACCCGCCCGAGCAGTTCGCCGGCGATGTCTGGGTCGACATGATCGCCCTCCCCCACGAGGAGGATCAGCGGATGACCGTCGCAACGGTGCGCTTCGCACCCAGTGCGCGCACGGCGTGGCACTCGCACGCGCGCGGACAGTACCTGCACGTGACGCAGGGCGTGGCCCGCTTCGGGCACCGAGACGGCACCGTCATCGAGGTGCACGCCGGACAGACCCTGTACACCCCGCCCGGCGAAGACCACTGGCACGCCGCAGCACCGGGATCCTTCATGGAGCACCTCGCGATGCTCGAGGCCGGGGATGACCCGGCCACGACCACCGTCTGGAAAGAACACATCACCGACGACGAGTACGACGGGCGCCCCGGCGCCTGAGAGAAGAGAAGGGGACCGACATGGCCACGTGGACAGATGCAGAACTCCGGCAACTGGATGACGCGCACGAGGTGAGGGTCGCCGGCCGCCGCGCCGACGGGTCCTCGCGCACCCCGAAGATCGTGTGGCACGTCGTCGTGGACGGCAACCTGTACCTGCGATCGGTCTATGGCACCGAGGGGCAGTGGTACAAGGGTGTCGCCCGGCACTTCGAGGGATTCCTGCGCTGGGATTCGGCGACCCGCGCCGTGATCTACACGCTCGACGGTTCCCACGACGACGCGATCGACGCGGCATACTTCGCCAAGTACGGCAACGGGGCGCCCAGCCGCTCGATCACCACCGCGGCCGCGCGCGAGACCACACTGCGGGTCGACCCCCGGTGACGCATGGCGAAGCAGGTTCTCGCCGCAGGCAGCGAGTGAGTGCGTCGCCGTTGCACGCCATCGTCGTCGGGGGTTCACTCGCGGGGCTCGCGGCGACCCTCGCGCTCGCTCGCGTGGGGGTGCGGGTCACCGTTCTCGAACGCTCTGGACCGCAGCCCAGGTCGGGCGGCGCCGTCGGTGTGGACCAGGACCACCTCGAGCGGATCACCGGCATCCCCGCGGCCGATCCCGGCCGGCGCGGCTCCGCGCCCGAGTCGTGGAGCGGACTGCATCAACGGCTCAGGCGAGCGGCCGAGGCATCCCATCTCGTACGCATCGTGGATCACACCACCGTGACCGGTATCCGGCAGAGCGAGGATCACGTCACCGTGTTCGCAGACGGTGAGCAGTGGCACGCGGATGTCGTGGTCGGTGCAGACGGACACCGGAGCGTCGTGCGGCGCACCGTGGCGCCCGACCACACCGAAGCCAGATTCGCCGGCTACGGGCTGTGGTTGGGGATCGCCGCAGAGTCCGCTGTCGCCGGCCTTCGACCATGGCCTGCGGATGCCGACATCCTGGGCGCCGACGACGCCGTGCTCATCGGATATCCGCTCGAGGGCGAGGACGGCCGTCGACGAGAGGGCACCCGCCGCTTGGGCTGGGCGTGGTTCGACCCGACGCGGAACGCACTGCTTCGAGACCGTGGAGCGGTGCGCGACGGCGTCGTGCGGCACTCGGTCCGTGCGGAGGATGTGCCGTCGCGCACGCTCGACGAACTCGGCCGCTCCGCGTCGCAGTGGCCCGAGCCCTGGCGCGCCGCGATCCGCGACAGCATCCGGCGTCGCTCTGTCACGGGCACCCCTATCGCCGAATACGTGCCCCGCCGACTCGTGGCCGGTCGGGTCGCGCTCGTCGGAAATGCGGCGCACGTGCCGACACCGATGACCGGCCGCGGGTTCGACACATCGCTCGACGACGCGGCATCCCTCGCCGAGATCCTCGACGGGGCCGCGAACGACGACGTGCCGCGCGCGTTGGAGCAGTACGAGTTCGAGCGTCTGGAGCCGTCCCGGGCGATGGTGCGATCGGGACAGTCGTTCAGCGAGTGGTTCGGTCGCAGCTGACCTTCGGTCGTGGCATCCATCACCTGCTGCCGACTGCTCGCCCAGCGCGATGGCACGGTCAAGCTCAACTCACCGCTGCCACCGGGTCGGTGATCGACAAACCCAAGTGTTCGGCAACCGTCTTCATCGTGGCGTCGTGACTGGCGACCGTCACCGGAGCACCGATCAGGAGCGCGGTCGCCAGATGGAGTGCGTCGAGGGTCTTGATGTGCCGCTCGAAGGACTCGGCGACGGTGTGCGTCTCCCGCGTGATCTCCAGCATGCCGACGCGGTCGAGTAGCGGTGCTCCGTCAGCGAGCGATCTGCCGTCGCGCCGCAGTACGCGGATCACCTCGGTCCGCAGGAGGCGAGAAGAAACGTATGTCGTCTCCGGCGTCTGCATCCACGACTGCAGCCGCGTTCGCTCAGGCACATCCAGAATCGTGCGGAGCGCGATCGAGGTGCGTTCATCACCGGCAGCGACATCCTCATCGATGGCGGCGGCACCGCCTCGCACTTCTACGGCGCCCTCGCCGGCCTCGCCCCCACTCCGAAAGCGTGAGGAAGGGTGCGTCGGGCTCAATAGTCTGGGGTCCAGGTCTGTGCACGGATGCCGCATCGCGGCATGATGATCGCGTGGGTGAGGGTCGATGGTGACGGAACGCAGCCGACGCATGGATGCACTTCGCACGCGGCTGAGCGGAGGCGTCGGTGCGGCGGCGCTGCTGCTTCTGGCAACAGTGCTCGCGCTGATCTGGGTCAACTCGCCGTTCGGCGACACGTACGACGCGTTCTGGCACACCGAACTGGGCGTGAGCATCGGCGACCTCGAACTCTCGTTGACGCTGCAGCACTGGGTCAACGACGGACTGATGACCTTCTTCTTCCTCATCGTCGGATTCGAGGTCAAGCAAGAACTGGTGCTCGGGGAGCTTGCTGACCCGAGACGGGCCGCAGTACCGGCCATCGCCGCGCTGGTCGGACTCGCTGTTCCGGCGCTCGTGTACGTCGCGTTCAACCTCTCCGATGGCGAGGTCGGCGCGTGGGGAGTGGTGATCTCCACCGATACCGCGTTCGTGATCGGCATCCTGGCGCTGCTGGGCAGAGCAGTGCCGTCGCAGCTGCGGGTGTTCCTGCTGGCCGTCGCGATCGGCGACGACGTGGGCGCGCTGACGGTGATCGCGGTGTTCTACTCGGAGGATCTCAACCTGCTCGCGTTGGCGGTCGCTGCCGCCGGTCTGCTGGTGATGGTCGGGCTGCGGGAGTTGCGGGTGTGGCGGGGGCCGGCATACCTCGTTGTGGGGACAGTGTCGTGGGTGGCGTTGTACCTCTCGGGTGTGCACCCCACGCTGCTCGGGGTCGCTGTCGCGCTGATCACCCCGGCCTACCTGCCTCGCCGTGGTGAGGTGGAGGATGCTGCCCGCCGCACCCGGATGTACGCGCAGTCACCGAATGCGGGGTACGCGCGGGCCGCACGATTGTCGATCGAGCGGTCCACGCCGCCAGGCCCGCGCCAGAGGGAGCTCTGGCAGCCCTGGGTGAGTTTCGTCTTCGTTCCGCTGTTCGCACTGGCCAACGCGGGGGTGCCACTGTCGGCCGAGACACTGGCGGAATCGCTGACGTCTCCGATCACGCTCGGCGTCGTCGTCGGTCTCGTGGTGGGCAAGCTCATCGGCATCACGCTGGGGACCTGGTCGGCGGTCGCCCTCCGATTGGGCACGCTCGCTCCGGGCATCCGCCGGATGCACGTGATCGGCGGGGCGGCGCTGTCGGGGATCGGATTCACGATTTCGCTGTTCATCATCGATCTGGCCTTCACCGACGACCGGCTCGCGAATCAGGCGAGGGTCGGTGTGCTCGCGGCATCCGTCATCGCAGGCATCCTCGGCAGCGTGCTGCTGCGGGTGGCGGCGCGCCGCCATCCGGTGGAGGCCGGTCCGCGGCTGCTAGACCCACCGGTCGATGCCGAGCGCGACCACATCCGGGGCCCGGTCGATGCGCCGCTCACGCTGGTCGGGTACGGCGACTTCGAGGCACCCTACCGGGGATGGGGCGCGGTCGACGAACTGCAGGAACGTCTGGGCGATCGGTTCCGGTATGTGTTCCGTCATGCTCCGCAGCCCGGTGTGCACCCGCAGGCGGAACTGGCGGCAGAAGCCGCCGAGGCCGCTGCGGCGCAGGGGCGCTTCTGGGAGATGCACGATCGCCTCTACACGCACCAGGACCAGCTCAGCGCCAACGATATGGTCGCTCACGCCGCCGCTCTCGGCCTTGACCTGCCGCGCTTCACCCGCGACCTCGGCTCGGGGCGATTCGCGCGGCACGTGCGCCACGATGTGGAGTCCGCTCAGGCCAGTGGCGTGTCCGGATTTCCCGCGTTCTACATCGGGGGCCGTCTGCACACCGGCGAGCACGATGCGCGCACCCTCGCCGCGGCGCTGCTCGCGGCGGAGGGGGCGACTCCGGCCGAGCAGCGTGCCGTGACGGCTTCCTTCGTCGCCGTTGTTCCCCGCCCGTCGATGGCGACGACTGAGTGGGATCCGGCCGCCCTGCTGGATGACCTGCCGCCTGACCTGCCGGAAACACCCGACTCCGGCGGCGATCAGCCGCGCCTGACCGACGAGCAGCTGGCCCGGCTCACCGGTATCGGCGAGCATCGCGACGTCGCCCGGGGCGACATCCTGTACCGCCCCGGCGATCCCGGCTACGACTTCTATGTCGTGCTGGCCGGCGCCGTCGCCGTTCTTGCCGATCCGGAGGATCGGAAGCGCATCGTCCGGATCCATGGTCCACGGCGATTCCTCGGGGCCCTCGACCTGTTCGATCAGACCACCGTTCAGCGGACCGCCGTCGTCATCCGCGACGGATCGGTGCTGCGGCTGACCATCGAGCAGCTTCGCGAAGTCCTCGCCGCGGACGACGAGCTGCGCGAGCTCGTGCAGCGCGCCTATCTCATCCGCCACGCGATCGGCCTCGAGAACATCGCCGATGTGCGCATCGTCGGGCACGTCGACAACCCGCAAGCCCGCCGCCTGCGCGAATGGGCCGACGCCAACGGCCTGTCCTCCGTGGTCATCGATCTCGACAGCGGCGATGCCGCCGAGGCTTACATGACGAAGCTCGGGCTTGTCGATTCCGACCTGCCGGTGGTCGTGTGCCCGCGTGCGGGAGCCGTGCTTCGCGATCCTGACGAGACGCAGCTGCGCGAAGCACTGCAGGGCGACAAGAAGTGAGTATGGCGACGTTCTCGCCGCTCGATCAGACAAGGGTTCACCGTCAGATCAGACGATGGAGTGCGCGTCCGTCTCGTTCGTCGTCTCGTGGCTGGCCGCCCAGGAGGCGAGCAGCTTGAGCGCGTCCGCGGTCGGCGACCCGGCGGGCGCCGTGTACACGTTCATCACGAGACCCGGTTCACTGGGCAGATCCATCGACTCGTAGTTCAGGTCGAGGTCGCCCACGACGGGATGGTGGAGCCGCTTGACGCCGCTGCGGTGGAACATGACATCGCGCGATGCCCACCGCTGACGGAACAGTTCGCTGCGCGTGGACAGCTCCCCCACCAACTGCACGAGCGCCTGATCGTTCGGGTTGCGACCCGCCTCGAGGCGCAGCATCGCCGCCGCGTCGTTCGCGATGGTGTCGTAGTCGCGGAAGAAGTCGCGGGCCGCGGGATTCAGGTAGACGAACCGCGTGGTGTTGGCGGGTCGGCGCGGGTCGTCGAAGACCGGCGCATACAGCGCCCTGCCCAGACGGTTCGCGGCCACGATGTCGTGTCGGCCGTTGCGCACCCACGCGGGCGCGTCGGTCATGGCGTCCAGCACCTGCTGCACGGCCGGCTTCACCGATGTCGCGGGATTCTTCGCCCGGCGCCGCGGTGCCGGGCCTGCGGCGCGGGCGAGATCGAAGAGGTACTCGCGCTCGGCCTCGTCGAGCTGCAGCGTCCGTGCCAGGGCATCGAGCACGCTGTCGGATGCCCCGGCGAGGTTGCCGCGCTCGAGGCGCACGTAGTAGTCCACCGAGACGCCCGCCATCATGGCGACCTCCTCACGGCGCAGCCCCGCCACTCGCCGGTTGCCGCCGTAGGCCGGAAGGCCCGCCTCCTCGGGTGAGATCCGCGCACGCCGGGAACTCAGGAACTCCCTGACCTCTGCTCGTGTGTCGCTCATGTCTTCACGGTAGATCGATCCCGCGCGTTGCGGGAGGGTCTGCCAGTACCCCGATGCGGCCAGGCGAGAGCGGCGACGGTGTTACGGCGCACACGTCGGCGACCTGTGCGCGAACAGTGATTCTCCACCTCCTGAGCCACGCAGGATGAGTCGCCGCCGGCCCCCTCCGGAAGAGGAACTCGTCGGCGAGGCGATCCCCTCGCGCTTGTGGCGGTCAGTGGTGAACGACCGTTAGTCCGACCAGGTCCGTCGGTGGCGCCGGCAGCACGGTCAACCCGCCTTCCTCGCAGGCGTCGAAGCCGTCGATTGGGTTGGAGTCGACCGGTCGGCGATCATCGGGCCCTGCCGGGCCGAACACGGCCCAGGAGGTCGCATCGAAGTAGGAGAAGCGGCCGCGGTAGTGCACGCCACCGAAGCCGGCGTCGTCGAATGCTCGTGCCCACGCCTGGGGAACGCTGTAGTCGCTCATCGAAGTCAGTTCCGCCGTGATCGGATACCCACCGACTCCGGGCGATTCGAGATCCGCCGCCCGCAGCCTCCGAGGCAGCTCCAAGCGGGAGACGACCATCTTCTCGGCATCTTCGGGAGCGGCGATCCGCCGGGCCGCGAACTGCTCCCCCAGGCGCTCGCGCACCGCGGCCCCAACGGTGTTCGCCAAGTAGCAGGTGCCGCGCTCGCCAGCCAGGTCGAAACGACCCTCGCCGCTGTTGGAGAAGTGCCAGGGACCGATGCCGCGGCTGTGTGCCCGGTACACCGGATCCCTCGAGGAGAGCACAGGGAAGTCGGCCAGGTCCAGACCGGCGGGCGGCGGTGCCTGGATGACGTTCTGACGGCTCACTGAGCGCGCCGGTCGATGTCCGCGTGCGCGAGCTGCATGACGCGATCACCGTTACCGCGATGCAGCAGCTCGGCGGGTGTGCGCTCGCCGAACGCAGGCACGGGAGTGTTGAGCCAGAGGGCCTGGGTCCACGGGCTCTCCATCTGCTTGCGCAGGATCGGGAGTACCTCGCGGAGGCGGGGAAGCAACTGGCCGCTGTCGGAGAATTGAAAGCGCGGGTAGAGCATGCGCCGGCCGACCATCACTGCCAGCAGGTCGCCACGCGCGACGGCGTTCGAGACGTTCTGCCGGTTGCCGTAGTTCAGCCATGTGACCACGCCCGCCGTGTCGAGGAATGGCCCGACGGCTCGGTCCCACTCGTTGCGAGCTCGGCGGGAGGCAACGAAGCGCGACGCGACTTCCTCCGGAGACTCGTCATCTGTCAGTCGGAGGTCCTCCTCGGGCATCGCCTCGAGCCGCCGCTCGACCGCTGCGATGACTTGCAGCTTGAACGACTCGTGGGCCCGCCGTCGCTCTTGCGTTTCCATGGCACTCTCCGTCAAAGTTGTCAACTTCCACGCTACGCGCGATCGTCAAAGTTGTCAAAGGTCTGTCGGCGTCGCCGTCGCCGCGGTCGTCGAGCAGCAGCGCGGCGAGCTCGCGACGTGGGCCGTGTCGAGCACGTACGCAGTGCCGAACAGGTCGACGTGCACGATCCGCTCCGGTGAGACTTGGGTCGGGGAGACGCCGGCGGCATGGATGACGCGCACGGATTCTCCTTGAGGTGATGGATGTCGCTTCTCGCACGACCATTCGGACATGCTCGCCTTGCACGCGCCCGTTAACCTAGGGGGATGAGCACCGCCACACCGTCGAGTGTCGCCCTGCGGGAGGTCATCGACGCGCGCCGCCCCGAGCTCGACCTTCTGCTGGCGAAGTTTGCCGCGCGGAATCCGCGACTGTTCGGCTCCGTGGCACGCGGCAACGCGAACGAGAGCAGCGACATCGACATCCTTGTCGACATGGACCCCTCGGACGGGAACCTGCTCATGCGAGCCAGCGGAGGAAACCCGGCAGCTGTACGGGCGGGAGGACATCGACATCTTCCCGGAGCAGCTCCTCAAGCGACCGATCTCGGAGACAGCGCTCGCCGACGCGGTGGATCTGTGACCATCATCGGCGAAGCTGTCGCCCACCTCCCGGCGGAGATCACCGATGCCCACCCGGAGATCGCGTGGCCCCAGATCCGCGGCTTCCGCAACATCCTGGTTCACCAATACTTCGGCGTCGATGTCGACACGGTCCGGGATGTGATCGAGTCCCATCTCCCCGCGTTGGAGACGGCGCTTCGCGCTCACGTCACCGAGTAACGAACTCGCTCAAGACCGTGCCATCGACCCGGGTTGCGTGCGAAGAATCTCCTGACGTCAGCTTCGTGCTGCAATTCCTCCACAGGGCGAGGTTGGTTCGCGTTGTACCCAATCTGTCGGGTGCGGCAAGTCCCGCCGGATCTGCCACGGGATGATCGCCGCATGGGAATCCGCTACTACGCATACGCCTTCGACCCTGAGCTCACACAGCGGGCGGTCGATGACCCGCACAGCATCCTGTCCACCGACCCACTCGCCGACGCATGGGGTTTGGAGCCGCACGCGAGCGTGAGTGTCGCGACCTTCGAGCAGGTTTCGCCGAAGCGCGACATGCTCTACCTCGACAAGGCCTGGTCTGCTCTGCAGTCCCTCACGCGCCCGACGTCCGACGATGCCGCCGCTGGCTCGTCATACCGCATGTTCGAGGGCAGCGTGACGATGCACGACATGGGTTGGGACCCATGGGTGAGGACGATCCTCCCGGAGGAGGTGCCCTCGATTCGTGACGACCTCTGCGCAATGGACGAGTTCCGGGTGCGGTCGTGGGCGCGTACCTGGCGGAGCCGGCACGGAGCGGACGATGACTCCGAGCTTCGATACGTCCTCGACTACCTCAGGCGAGCGCAGGAGTTCGTCGAGTCGCTCGCGGCGGATGGCCGCGGAATGGTCTACCTCATCGGGTGACCTGCAGACGTGGGTGGCGGCCTGTTCGCGTCGGCTGATGTCGGTGGTCCGAGGGTAGGCAGATGGCTGCGCCGCCGGGAGGTACTGCCAGTACCCGGAACGACCGTGACTGGCTCGGATGCCGCGACGGGCGTGTGATGGATATCGGGACGCGGAGCGCCGCCCACCCCGACGAAAGGAATCACCACCCCATGCGAACAACAGTCGACTACGGAACCGGCGAGGTGCGGACCCTGAACAACGGCGTCGTCATGCCGGCGCTCGGCTTCGGCGTCTTCCAGACCCCACCCGAGGTCACGACCCGCGCCGTCGAGACCGCACTCGAGACCGGCTACCGCTTGATCGACACCGCGGCCGCGTACGGCAACGAGCGCCAGGTCGGCGACGCGATCCGCAACTCGGGGATCGCCCGCGACGAGGTCTTCATCGAGACCAAGGTGTGGATCAGCGACTACGGCTTCGACGAGACGTTGCACGCGTTCGACAAGAGCGCCCGCAAGCTCGGCGTCGACTCAATCGACCTGTTCATCCTGCATCAGGCACTGCCCGGTGAGTTCGACAAGACGGTCGATGCCTACCGTGCGCTCGAGCGGCTGGTCACTGACGGCCGGGTGCGCGCCGTCGGCGTCAGCAACTTCATGCCGGGCCACCTCACGGATCTGCTCGAGCGCACCGAGATCGTGCCCGCCGTCAACCAGGTCGAGGTGCACCCCTACTTCGCCCAGCCCGCTCTTCAGGAGGCGAACGCCGAGCGCGGCATCCTCACGCAGGCGTGGTCGCCCATCGGCGGCATCACCTCGTATCGCGGCGACAGCGAGCGGAGTACGTTCACCGACCCGTTGATCCTCGGCATCGCCGAGCAGTACGGCAAGTCCGCCGCGCAGGTGATGCTGCGCTGGCACCTGCAGCAGGGCCGCTCCGCGATCCCCAAGTCGGTGCGCGCCGAACGCATCGCCGAGAACTTCGACGTCTTCGACTTCGAGCTCACCGCCGAACAGCTCGCCGCCGTCGACCGCCTCGACACCGGCGTGCGGGGCGGCCCCGAGCCCGAGGACATCACCCTCGAGACGTTCGGCCTGGTCATCCCCGAGGCCTGAGATCGCGTCATCCGCCAGGCCGAACCGGAAGGAGGGCACCGTGGATCGGGACATCCCGAAGATCAGTCGGCGAGCGCTGCTGCAGCACACCCTGTTCACCGGCTCGGCCGCCGCGGCGGCCGTGCTGCTGAGCAGCTGCACGCCGGCCTTCGTGCGCCCACCGGTCGCGACTCCCGAACCGACGGCGGCGCCGACGACACCTGCGCCCACGGCGACGCCGGCCGGGGCATCCGTGCTCGTCGTGTTCTTCTCGCGAGCCGGCGAGAACTACTCCTATGGCGATCGCATCGACCTCGAGGTCGGCAACACCGAGGTACTGGCCGGCAAGCTCAGCGCGCTCATCGACTGCGACGTCTACGAGATCGAGGCGGCAGAGCCCTACTCCGACAGTTACGACGAGACGCGCGATCGGAACGTGCGCGAGCAGGACACCGACGCACGCCCCGCGATCGCGAACCTGATCACGTCGATCGAGCAGTACCAGACCATCCTCGTCGGCAGTCCGATCTGGAACGTGCGGCCCCCGATGATCATGTCGACGTTCGCCGAGAGCTTCGACTTCACCGGCAAGCTGGTCCACCCGTTCGTCACCTACGCGGTCAGCGGCCTCGGCAGCACCGAGCGAACCTACGCCGAGCTCCTGCCCACGGCGACCTTCGGCGAGGCTCTCGCGGTGCAGGGTGAGATCGTCGCCCAGTCGGATGCCGACGCCGAAGCCTGGCTGCGCCGGATCGGGCTGCTCGCATGACCTGCACAGACCAACGCTCCGCGCTTCGGCACGCGATCTCGCTCGCCGGCCGGATGCCCCGGCGAGTCGTCGCGCTGCGTCGCCCGCGTTGGATGCGCGGGCCGCGCCTGCCGAACCCGGTACACGCGCCCCGGTTGCAGACGGAACGCCTGGTGTTGCGGCCGCACCGACTCTCGGATGCACCAGCCTGGTTCGCATTGCAGTCGGACCCGCGCGTCATCGAGTTCCTTCCGTGGCCTCTGCGCAATCGACGCGAGTCGCTCCGGCATCTCGCGCACCGCATACGCCACGTGCGGCTCGAGCAGAACGACGACTTCCTCGCGCTCGGCGTCGAGCTCGACGGCATCCTGATCGGTGACGTGTCGCTGCACCTTCGTGACATCGACCCGGAGCGCCATGCAGAGATCGGGTGGATCATCGGTTCGCGGCGAGGGATGCCACACGGAGTTCCGATCGGGCATCGCGATGGTGCACGCGCGGGCCGTCGTTGACGCACGGTCAGCGGCGACTATAATGTCAGCGTGTGCTGACCATTACTTCTCGCCTCGACGTCATGAACCGCGTGGGTCGCGCGATGGCGGACCCCACTCGATCACGCATCCTGCTCGCGCTCCTCGAGGGCCCCGGCCATCCCGGCGCGCTCGCGCAGGAGCTCGGCCTCACCCGCACGAACGTGTCGAACCACCTCGCCTGCCTCCGCGGCTGCGGGATCGTCGTGGCCGTGCCGGAAGGGCGGCAGACACGGTACGAGATCTCCGACCCTCACCTCACCCGTGCCCTCGGCGAGCTCATCGGTAGCGTGCTCGCGGTCGACGAGGGCGCTCCCTGCATGGATGAGCACTGCGACCTGCCCGGATGCCGCTGATGGCCCTCAACACGGCACATGCCCGCGTGCACGTGCTGCGACGCCGCATTCGCCTCGTCGTCGCCTTCACGATCGGGTACAACGTGATCGAGGCGGTCATCGCCCTCGCGGCCGGCAGCGTGGCCTCGTCGGCCGCGCTCATCGGGTTCGGCCTCGACTCGATCGTCGAGGTGCTCTCGGCCGCTGCGGTCGCGTGGCAGTTCGCGGCGCCCGACCCCGAGGCCCGCGAGAGAACGGCCCTGCGCATCATCGCCGTCTCGTTCTTCGGCCTCGCCGCCTATGTCGCGGTCGACGCGACGCTCTCGCTCGCGGGCCTGCGCGAACCCGAGCACAGCCCGGTCGGCATCGCGCTCGCCGCGGTCAGCCTCGTGGTGATGCCGGTCGTCAGCTGGATCGAGCGCCGCGCCGGCCGTGAGCTCGGCTCCGCGTCGGCGATCGCCGACTCGAAGCAGACGCTCATTTGCACCTACCTCTCGGGCGCGCTGCTCGCCGGCCTGCTCCTCAACTCGCTGCTCGGGTGGGCGTGGGCGGACTCGATCGCCGCCCTCGTCATCGCCGGGTTCGCCGTGCGCGAGGGCGTCGAGGCGTGGCGGGGCGAGGCATGCGCCGTGCCCGTCGCGGCGCTCACCGGCGAGCGCGAGATCGAGCACCACGACCACGATTGACCACGGTCGACGGATGCCGCGACCGCCCGATCGCTCCGCCCGAGGCATCCGCTCACCGCGCTGTCAAGGGGCAGCGGTCGACCGGCGCGCGTGCAACGCTGACGGCATGGACACCGCTGACGGCACGCAGGACGCACCGATCCAAGAGGGACACGACGAGGCGAGCCTCGCCGACAAGATCGCCGGCATCGCCGAGCAGATGCGGGCCGACGCCGACGCGGGCGCCGTCGACGAACTGCGCTCGATGGCAAGGCAGCGCCTCGAGGAGGCGCACCTGCCCACGGATGACGCGACCGTCGACTCCGTCGTCGACGGCATCCGCGGCGCCTGACTCGCGACGACACGTTGACGCGTGCAGCGGCGACGAGGATGATCGTCGCATGGCCGCGATGGCTGCCGACGACACCGCGGCATCCCGACGTCAGGCACGGCGGACGCCGAAGCGCCGGGCCTCGAGCCTCGCCGAGCGGTGGACCGTGATCGACGGCGTCGACGTGTTCTACCGGGAGTCGCCCGACATCCCCGACGAGCCGGCGATGGTGCACCTGCACGGCTTCGGCCTCTCGGGGCGCTACCTGCTGCCCACCGCCGAGCGGCTCGCCGACGAGTTCCACACGGTCGTGCCCGACCTGCCGGGGTTCGGACTGAGCTGGCGGGCACCCCGGGCACTCGACGTGCCCGGACTCGCGCGCACGGCAGCTCGGTTCCTCGACGATCGCGGAATCGAGTCGGCCACGCTGGTGGGCAACTCGATGGGGTGCCCGGTCATCTGCGAATTCGCGTACGAGTTCCCCGAGCGAGTCGACCGGGCCGTACTCGTCTCGCCCGCGGGAGGACGCTTCAACCAGCCGCTGCTGGGTGCCATCACGCAGCTGGCCCGTGACGGAGGACGCGAGCCGAAGCAGATGATGCGCGTCGCCGTGCCCGACTACCTGCGGTTCGGTCTCTCGAGCACGTTCCGGATGTTCCGAGCGCTCACCCGGTATCCGACGCTCAGGCGCCTGCTCGACTTGCGCATCCCGACGCTGGTCGTCGTCGGCGACCGCGATCCGCTCATGCCGCCGCCGATCGCCGTGCGCGAGGTCGCCGCCCAGGCCGACACGCCGGTGGTGCTGGTCGTCATCGAGGGGGCGGCGCACGCCATCAACTTCAGTCACCCCGACGAGCTCGCCAACGTCATCCGCCTGTTCATGGCCGACGAGCCCATCGTCGACGATCCCGATGCCCCGGGTGTCGCCCGCGAGATCGACCTGCATCCGCAGTCGTGACGCAGCCGCGAAGTGACGTGGCAGCGTGCGCCGCCCGTGGCGGCGTGTTCAGCCGCCGCGACTCCACTCGAGCAGGCGCTCGGCCGGCCAGGTCGTCACGACGCGGTCGGCGGGCACGCCGTTCGCCTCGGCGCGCGCCGCCCCGAGGTCGAGGAACGAGAAGTGACCCGGCGCGTGCGCGTCGGTGTCGATGCTGAAGAGGCATCCGGCCTCGAGTGCCAGCCCGATGAGCTCGTCGGGCGGATCCTGGCGCTCGGGGCGCGAGTTGATCTCGACGGCGACGTCGTGCTCGGCACACGCGGCGAACACCGCGCGAGCGTCGAACGTCGACTGCGGCCGCGTTCCGCGCGCGCCCTCGACGAGCCGGCCCGTGCAGTGGCCGAGCACGTTCATCCGCGGATTCTCGATCGCCCGGAGCATCCGCTCGGTCATCTCGCGCGACTCCATGCGCAGCTTGGAATGCACGCTCGCGACCACCACGTCGAGGCGGCCGAGCATCTCGGGCGACTGGTCAAGGGCACCGTCGAGCAAGATGTCGGTCTCGATGCCCGAGAGCAGTCGGATGCCGCTGCGCACCTCGTTCGCCGCATTCAGCTCGTCGAGCACGCCGAGCTGCTCGCCGAGGCGCTCGGCGCTCAGCCCGTTGGCGACCGTGAGGTTCGGCGAGTGGTCGGAGATCACGAGGTACTCGAGGCCCACGAGCTCGGCCGCGCGCGCCATCGTGGCGATCGGCGTCGTGCCGTCGGACCATTCGGTGTGGCTGTGCAGGTCGCCCTTCAGCTCCGAGCGCAGGCCGGTTCCGGATGCCGCGACCGCCGGGCCGCTCCGCTCGCGCAGGTCGGCGAGGTAGACCGGCACCTGTCCGCCGACGGCCTCGGCGATGACCGTGTACGTCGTGTCGCCGATGCCCTTCGTGCGCTTCAGCCGGCCGTCGCGCACGCGAGCCGCGAGCTCTTCGACCGAGATGCCGCCGATGACGTCGGCCGCCCGGCGGAACGCCTTCGACTTGTACGACGAGGCGCGATCGCGCTCGAGCAGGTAGGCGATCTCCTCGAGCGCAGCCACGGGGTCCATCCGACCATTGTGGCCCGCTCCGCGGCATCCGTCACTGGGACATCAAGGAACGACTACATCGTGGAGTATGACGAGAAGGTCGCGATCGACGCGCTCACGACGTTCGCGATGATCACGCCCGTCCACACGAATATCCCGATGAGCATCGCCACGTTCAAGGCGATCACGACCCACATCGGCGCCATTCCGCGTCGGGCCTGCTTCTTCACGACCACCGACCGCCCGATCACGTAGACGAGCGACGACAGGAACGCCCAGGCCCAGTGGAACTGGCGGGCGTAGCCGAGCGCACGAAGGGCCTTCACGTCGAGGAACGCGAACCACACCATGACCCCGTAGGTGATCCAGCCGAGCGCAACCGTCGTCAGGTACCACGGGTCGAAATAGAGCCCGACCTGCGCCAGCGGATCGGTCATCGAGCGCAGCATGTAGCCCTCGAGGTCCCAGAAGAAGAGTGGGATCAACCCCACCAACGGCAGCATCACGATCAGCCAGATCCACGGCGTGTCGACCGTGGTGCCCTCGGGCACCTGTGGCTTCTCAATGGCGTCGTACTGTGGCAGGGCGGGTGACGGTGGAGCGATCGGCGACGTGTGCTCGGTCCACCGCGCGCCGTCCCACCAGCGCTGGCCGAACGTGCCATCGGGTTGGGGGTACCATCCGGCGGGCGCGACGTGCGAGTCGGTCATGTCTCTCCTTCGATCATGCGTTCTGTGCGATGATGCGTTCTCTCGGTTCCGGATGCCGCTACAGCTCGACGACCGTCATGCCCGACCCCGCACCGCCGGCGGTGCCCATTGCGGCGAGCGCGTTCGGCACCTCGTCGAGGGTGATGCGGCGGCCGACCAGCTCGATCGGACGGAAGTCGCCCGACGCCACGGCGCCGAGCATCGAGGGGTACTCGTGCGCCGCCATGCCGTGGCTGCCGAGGATCTCGAGCTCGCCCGCGATCACCGCGTCCATCGGCATCGCGGCGAGCGCGTTCTCGCCGAACATGAGGCCGATCTGCACGTGCCGGCCGCGCTTCTTCAGGCTCCTCACCGACGCGAAGGATGTCTCGGTGCTGCCGAACGCGTCGACCGAGACATCCACACCGCCGCCGGATGCCTCGACAATGCGTTCGGCCGTGCCCTCGCCGCCGCGCACCGGAACGGCGCCGAGCTTCTCGGCGGCGCCGAGTGCGGCGTCGGAGACGTCGACGCCGAACACCCTCACTCCGGCGGCGACGGCGATCATGATCGCCGAGAGGCCGACGCCGCCGCATCCGTGCACCGCGATCTGCTCGCCCGGAGCGAGCCGGCTGCGCGACACGATCGCCCGGTAGGCGGTGGCGAAGCGGCATCCGAGCGATGCGGCCTCGACGAAGCCGAGCGAGTCGGGGAGGCGGATGAGGTTGAGCGCGGCCTCGTCGATCGCGACGAGTTCGGCGAACGAACCCCAGTGCGTGAAGCCCGGCTGCGACTGGTTGTCGCAGACCTGCTCATTGCCCGAGGAGCACTCGGCGCACCGCCCGCACGCGCAGATGAACGGGGCGGTGACGCGGTCGCCGACCTTCCACTTGCCCTGGGCCCCGTCGAAGGGTCCGCTGTCGTCGGGCACCTCGGCGCCGAGGGCGGCGATCTCGCCGGCGAACTCGTGACCGGGCACATGCGGCAGGGCGACGGTGTCGTCGTGGCCCATCCAGGCGTGCCAGTCGCTGCGGCAGAGGCCCGTGGCGCGCACCCGGATCACCGCGCCGCGCGGCGGGCACTCGGGCTCGGGCACCTCCGCGAGTCGGGGCGTCTCGCCGAAGGCGTCGAAGAGCACGGCGCGCACAGGGGTCCTCCGGTTCGGGTCGGCCCCTCGATCAGCTCGGGGCATCGCGGATGTCGCGGCGGCGGCTCGAGGCCGACCTGTCCGAGTCTGCGCACGTTCGGGCGACTCGAGATGGCGCCGCGACATCCGCGAGCCTACCGGCCCGGGGACCGCGTCGAGCGCGCTCCCCGGGCCGGGCCTCAGCACTGCCGCAGGTTCAGCACGTTGTCGCTGAGCGTCGGCTGGCCGCCGAGCAGGATCACGTCGCGCACATGAAGGCGACCGATCTCCTGCAGCACCGAGCCGGGGACGCAGTTCTGGCCCACGAGATAGATCGGCGCGAACCACGAGCCCGCCAATGCCGCACCGGCGAGGGCGTCGGGGAAGCCGGACCCCGTGGCGAGGAACGCCGCGTCGGCGAGCGGGAACGACTTCTGGTTCGTGACGAGCGAGGTGGCGAACCGGTCGGCGCCGTTGCGACGATACGACTCGACGACGAACGGCAACGCATCGATGCTCTTCTTCAGCCCCGCCGACACGCTGGGCTCGCCGCCCGCGACGACGACCTTCTCGATGCCGAGGTCGCCGAGCAGCGCCTTCGTCTCGACGTCGACCGTCTGGAGCCCGCCGTTCACCAGGATGACCGGGGCGGACTCGTTCGCAGCGGCCGGTGCCGCCGACAGCGCGTCGGGGAAGTTCATGCCGGTCGCGAGGTACGCGGTGCGGTTGTCGTCGCCCGCCCAGAAGTGGTCGGCGAGGAGCCGCGAGGTGTGGAAGCGATCGATACCCGCGAAGCGCACGATGTCTGACGTGTAGTTCGTCGCGAGCTCGGCCTCGACCGCCGCGGAGACCGACGGCTCGCCGCCCACGATGTAGATCTTCGAGGGTGCGAGCTCGGTGAGCTCGGCCTTGACGACGTCGGGAATGCTCCCCGGCGTCACGAGGAGGATCGGCGAGCCCTCGCGGGCGGCGGCGGGACCGGCGCCGAGTGCGTCGGGGAAGTTCAGGCCGTTGACGATGAACACCGAGCGCGAGCTTCCCTCGGGGAAACCGGAGGGGAACGCGGCCTTCGCGATCTCGACCGAGGTGGCGAACCGGTCGGCACCGGCGAGCCGCCCCACGTAGACGCCGCCCGGGCCGACGGTCGCGTCGAATCCGGTGAGCTGCTGGTCGGCTGCCACCTCGACCGGCGTGCTCGCGGCGATCAGCTCGGAGTCGTCCCAGTAGACGGTGGACACGAGTGCCTGATCGTAGATGTCGCCGAACCGCAGGATGTACGTTCCGGCGGGGAGCCCCCGGATGGTGTAGTTCCCCGACGCATCTGCGGGGGCGCGATACCCCCAACGCTCGTACTCGCCGGTCGTGTGGTCGAGGAGGAATGCCGAAGCCGCAGCCGACGGTTGGGGTCCCTCGGCGAGACTGATGACGCCCGAGATCGTCGAACCGATCTCGAGCTGCGCGTCGAGCCCGGTGATGGGCGTCGATCCCACCTCGATGATCTGGGACTGCGCCTCGTGCGGCGTGTTGCCGAGCCACGTCGAGGTCAAGCCGGCGTCGTTCACGCCGATCCGCTCGAAGTGCAGGCGGTAGCGGCCCGGCTCGACGCCGTCCAAGGTGAAGCTGCCGTCGGCGTTGCTGGCAACTCCGACGGCGATGTCGCCGGAGCCGGTGAGCTCGTAGAGCGAGACGGATACCCCGGCTTCCGGCACGAACGACCCGTCAGGGGCCTCGCCGGTGACGGTTCCCGTCAGCGTGACGCCGCCGTCCGCGGCGTTGGCGGGCGCCGCGGTCACGGCGATGAGGAACCCCGCGGCGAGCAGCGGAGACAGCACCATCGCCGTCAATCTGCGCGCGAAGGTGGAATGCGTTCGGGTCAAGGGAACTCCTGTTCGGGTGTGAAGGGCCGATGCGATCCTATGCGTCGGCACGTATTCGCAAGCGACCCCCGAACAGGGGTGTCCCATGCGTCGGCACCGCCGCCACGTCGGCGGTCACCGGTAGCGTCGCTCCCATGGACATCATCCTCATCCCCGGTTTCTGGCTCGACGCATCCTCATGGCAGGAGGTGACACCGATCATCCAAGAGGCCGGCCACCGCGTGCATCCCGTGACCCTGCCCGGGCGGGAGTCGGTCGATGCCGACCGCTCGGGCGTCGGCCTGCGCGACCACATCGACGCGGTCGTGCGGCTGGTCGACGATCTCCCCGCCGACGCCCAGGTCGTGCTCGTCGGGCACTCGGGCGGCGGTGCCGTCGCCCATGGGGTCGCCGACGCGAGGCCCGATCGCCTCACCCGGGTGGTCTACGTCGACGCCGGCCCACAGCCCGACGGCGATGCCATCAACGACCAGCTCCCGGTCGTCGACGGCGAGATCCCGCTCCCCGATTGGTCGGAGTTCGAAGATGCCGACCTCGTCGACCTCGACGACGAGTTGCGCGCGGCATTCCGCGCGCGTGCCGTGCCCGAGCCGCGCGGCGTCGCATACGACCCGATCTCGCTTCACGACGAACGGCGCTACGACGTGCCGATCACCATCATCGCGTGCGAGTTCCCGAGCGCCGCGCTCACCGAGTGGATCGCCGCGGGTTCGCCCTTCACCCGCGAGCTCGCGAAGGTCACCCACGTCGACTACATCGACCTGCCCACCGGTCACTGGCCCCAGTTCACGAAACCGGTGCAGCTCGGCCAGGCGATCGTCTCGGCGATCGGCTGATCGGCCCGCGTCGGCCGGCGTCGGCCTGCGTCGGCCCGCGTCGCGCGGCTCCCGCGATCTCCCCCGAAATGGGGTCTCGGGCCTGTCTGCGCGCCCACGATAGTATCCACACAGGTAGTGAGTCTTTCTCGCTTTGATCGAAAGCCCGCTCGATCCGGGAACGACCCAGTACTCAACCCGAGCACCCGAAGTGATGCGACGCCAGCTACCCGATTCGCGGTGAAGTATCGTGAGCAACTCCCCGACGACCCGCCCAGCGGCCCCCGCCACCCGAGGCAGGGGCCACTCGACCGGCTGCGCCCGCAGCGACCCGGCCGAGCTCCCACGAACCGAGCCATGAGATGTCCGTCCTCTCAGGCCGGCACCCGCGCGCGACCCGATCGCGCAGGCTTCGCCTGGTGCCCGACGTGGCGGTCGACCCACAGCTCGGCGACGCGCGCGAGTCGGGCGCACGCTGGGCGCGGCGATACCGGGTACGGCTCGAGCTGACGGACACGGCGATCATCGCCGCATCCGTCCTGGCATCGCTCGGGAGCTCCGCGTGGAGCCCCACGGGCGGAGCGCTCGGCATCCCGCTCGGCGACGCCGCCGTCCCCTTCGTGATCCTGGGCGTCTGGCTCCTCGCGCTCGCCGCGTACCACACCCGCGATGCACGAGTGCTCGGCGTCGGCGCCACCGAGTACAAGCTCGTCGTGAATGCGAGCGCTCTCGCATTCGGGATGACGGCGATCCTCTTCCTGGTCCTGCAGGTGGATCTCGCACGCGGGTACTTCCTGCTGGCACTCCCGCTCGGGTTGATCGCGTTGGTGCTCGGCCGTTGGCTCTGGCGCAAGTGGCTCCTCCATCAACGAGCGTTCGGCCACTACCTCACCCGCGCCATCGTCGTGGGCCGCCGAGACGACGTCGAGTACGTCATCGCACAGATCGCGCGCAGCTCCGGTGCCGCGTACCGGATCGTCGGAGCGGCCGTCGACGACGCCGCAGCAGGCACTGTCACGGCCGGTGGGCTGCGGGTCCAGGTGATCTGCGAGATGAGCGACGTCGCCGAGGCGGCCGCCGCCGCCGACGCGGACTGCGTGATCGTCGCCGGGCAGCCCACCGAGGGCGGCGAGTTCGTGCGCAAGCTCGGCTGGGACCTCGAGGGCACGGCGGCAGAACTCGTGCTCTCCTCGCGGCTTGCGGATGTCGCAGGGCCGCGCATCCACTTCCGCCCCGTCGACGGGCTGCCGCTCATCCACGTGGAGACCCCGAGGTTCGAGGGCGGCAAGCACGTGCTCAAGCGGTCGATGGACGTCATGCTCACGTCGATCGCGCTCGTCGTGCTGATGCCGCTCATGCTGGCGATCGCCGTGCTCATCAAGCTCGACAGCCCGGGCCCCGTCCTCTTCCGACAGCAACGCTGCGGCCGCAGCGGGCAGGCGTTCCAGATGCTGAAGTTCCGCTCCATGGTGCAGACGGCCGAAGACGACCTCGCCGGCCTCCTCGACCGGAACGAGGGGTCGGGTGTGCTGTTCAAGATGCGCAACGACCCCCGGGTGACCCGCATCGGGCGCAAGCTCCGCAAGTACTCGCTCGACGAGCTCCCGCAGATCTGGAACGCCCTCGTCGGCGACATGAGCATCGTCGGGCCACGTCCCCCGCTCGTCACCGAGGTCGAGTGCTATGACGGCGCCGTCCATCGCAGGCTGTACATCAAGCCGGGCATCACCGGGCTCTGGCAGATCAGCGGACGGTCCGATCTCACGTGGGAGGACAGCGTGCGCCTCGACCTCTACTACGTGGAGAACTGGTCGCTCACGGGTGATCTCATGATCATCTGGCGCACATTCAAGACCCTCCTCAAGCCGGTCGGGGCGTATTGACATGGATCCCCTGGGCAGCGGAGCATCACGCAGCAGAGCACGGCCGGTACCGCAATCGATGAGTATCGCGATGATCGGCACACGCGGCGTTCCCGCCGCGTACGGCGGATTCGAGACGGCCGTCGAGGAGATCGGGCGCCGTCTGGTCGACCGCGGCCATCGCGTGACGGTCTATTGCCGCTCCGGACGGGTCCCGCCGACGCACCTCGGCATGCACCTCGTCCGGCTGCCCGCACTCAGGCTCAAGGCCGCCGAGACGCTCAGCCACACCGCGTTGTCGGTCGGCCATGTCGCGGTGCATCACCGGCCGGATGTCGCGTTCGTCTTCAACGCGGCGAACGCCCCGTTCGTCCCGATGCTCCATGCCCGCGGCATCCCCACCGCGGTGCACGTCGACGGCCTGGAATGGCAGCGCGACAAGTGGGGCGGAGCGGGACGACGCTACTACCGCCACGCCGAGCAGAGCGCCGTGCGCTGGTCCGACGCCCTGATCGCCGACGCCGAGGGCATCGCCGAGTACTACCGCAGCGAGTTCGACGTGCCCACCGAACTCCTGGCCTACGGCGCGTCGATCCTGCGTGAGACCCCCTCGTCGCGGCTCACCGAGCTCGGGTTGCGGCCCGAGGGCTACCACCTCGTGGTCGCCCGGTTCGAGCCCGAGAACCACGTCGACGTCATCGTCGACGGCTACGCGCGCAGCACCGCCCGGCAGCCCCTCGTCGTGGTCGGTTCTGCGCCGTACGCCGCCGCGCACACGCAGCGGATCCGTTCCATCGCCGCGAACGACCCGCGCATCCGGCTGCTCGGCCCCGTGTGGGACCAGGAGCTGCTCGACCAGCTCTACACCCACGCGACGAGCTACGTGCACGGGCACTCCGTCGGCGGCACGAACCCGTCGCTGCTCCGCGCGATGGGCGCGGGCACCGCGGTGATCGCCTGGGACGTCGTCTTCAACCGAGACGTCGCCGGGCCGGTCGCGGCGTACTTCGACGATGCGGAGTCCCTGTGCCTGCTCGTCGAGGACGCCGAGCTCAACCCGCAGCACACGCTCGAGGCCGGCGAGTCGCTGCGGGCTCGAGCGGCGAGCCGATACGTCTGGGATGCGGTCGCCACCGGTTACGAGCAACTGGCGCGCCGCCTGATCGCCGGGTACAGCACACGCGGCCCCGACCACCCGCGCACGAACCACTCGGCGTGGTCCGCGGTCGCGCCGCACGGGAGGCACGCGCAGGCCGCCCTGCCCGGTGGGAGATGACGATGAGCCGCTCCGCCGCCGGAGACTCGCTCGCCGTCGTCGTCGTGAACCACGGCGACACGGAGCTGCTGCAGCGAAACCTCGCCGCGCACGACCCCCGGCCCATCGCCGAGCACGTGGTCGTGGTCGACAACTACTCGAGCGAAGCGCGACGCGGCGAGGTTCGGGACCTCGCCCACCGGATGGGCTGGCACCTCGTCGCACTCGCCGAGAACGCCGGCTTCGGCGCGGGCATGAACGCTGGCGTGGCCCGCGCGCAGGCGCTCGGCTGCTCCGTATTCCTGCTGCTGAATCCCGATGCCCGGATCGATCGCGACGTGCTCGCCGACCTCCACCGCGACTGCGTCGCCGAACCGCTGCGGATGCTCGCACCCCGCATCATCCGCGACGACGGCTCGACATGGTTCGACGGCGCCACCGTCCTCGTCGACCGGGGCCTGACGAGCTCCGCCCGCGGCTCCGACAGCTCCGCGGCCAACGGCTGGCTCACGGGCGCGTGCCTCATCGTGCACGAGGAGCTCTGGCAGCGGCTCGGCGGGTTCGACGACGCGTACTTCCTCTACTGGGAGGACATCGACCTGTCGTGGCGCTGTCGCGACGTGGGCGGACGGCTCGGTGTGCGCAGCGACCTGTCGATCGTGCACAGCGTCGGCGGCACCCAGCAGGCGACCGGCAAGTCGCCGAGCTACGTCTACTACAACTGCCGCAATCGCATGGTCTTCGCCGGGAAGCACCTGCGGCGGCGCACCGTGCTCGCGTGGATGGTGCGGAGCCCCGGCTATGCATGGCGGGTCGTTCAGCGCGGAGGACGGCGGGCCCTGTTGCGACGACCGCTCTCACTGACCTGGGCGGCGATCCGCGGAACCGCCGCCGGTTCGATCGCCGCCCTTCGACTGCCGGGTCCGTGAGGCCACGATGCCCGTCCCCGGCGCCTCGTCACTCCCGCAGCCCGCTGCGCGCTCCCGCGTGCTCATCGCCCACCCGAGCGCGGACCTCTTCGGTTCGGATCGCATGCTGCTCCAGAGCGTCAGCGGGCTCGTCGCCGCGGGCCACGAGGTCGTGGTCACCCTGCCTGCCGCCGGCCCCCTGGTCGATGAGATCGAGCGCCGGGGGGCCCGGGTGCGGCTCTGCCCGACCGCGGTGCTGCGTCGGAGCCTTCTGCGGCCGGCCGGCCTCGTGCGCCTGGCGGGCGAGAGCCTCCGCGGCCTCGCGGCCGGACTCCGGCTGGTGCGGGAGGTACGACCCGACGTCGTGTACGTGAACACCGTGACACTCCCCCTCTGGCTGGTGGTCGCACGACTGGCCGGATGCCCCAGCGTCGTGCACGTGCACGAGGCCGAACGCTCGGCGCGCCCGGCCGTTCGCCGCGCCCTCGCCACGCCGCTGCTGCTCGCGCGCGTCATCATCGCGAACAGCGAGTACTGCGTCGAGGTCGTCTCCGGCGTCTACCCCTTGCTCCGCGACCGGTCGGAGGTCGTGCCCAACGGCATCGACGGGCCCACCGAGCCGCGCGCCGCGCGCCGGGCGCTCGAGGGTTCACTCCGGGTCGCCTACATCGGCAGGCTGTCCGAACGGAAGGGGGTGGATGTCGCGATCGAGGCAGTCGGCGCCCTCCGAAAGGCGGGCGTGCCCGCCACCCTCGACATCGCCGGCTCCCCCGTCGCCGGGCAGGAGAGCGTGGTGCGGGCGCTCCACGACCGCGCCGGGGCGCCGGCGCTCCGGGGTGCGGTGCGATTCCTCGGGTACCGCGACGACGTGTGGCCCGTCCTCGCCGACTGCGACGTGCTCGTCGTCCCATCCCGGATGGAGGAGGGGTTCGGGAACACGGCGGTCGAGGGCGTGCTCGCGGCGCGCCCCGTCGTGGTCAGCGACACCTCGGGCCTTCGCGAGGCATCCGCTGGATTCGCCTCGATGCAGCGCGTGGCGCCGGGCAGTGTCGCTGCCCTGCGAGACGCGCTCGCCGCGGTCATCGACGACTGGCCTCGCTACCGCGCCC
This sequence comes from Agromyces sp. NPDC058484, assembly GCF_042720415.1. Lineage (NCBI taxonomy): Bacteria > Bacillati > Actinomycetota > Actinomycetes > Micrococcales > Microbacteriaceae > Agromyces > Agromyces sp. NPDC058484. The sequence continues at coordinate 27,813 of NZ_JBHXMP010000020.1, forward strand.
TCGCGGCGGAGGATCGGCTGGTCGCCCTGCACCGGCACGATCCCACGCGCTACGGGGCGCGGATCGCGGCGAGCGCGGCGCGGGCGCAGTCGATGCCCCACCCCTCGCGGCGCCTGCGGGCCACCGGCGTCGTGCACATCACGCGTCGCCCGGCGGCCGGCGGCGGCCTCGGACGGTGACCGATGGCGCGCCCGCGGGTAGTCTTAGCCCCAGGACACCGAGGGGGTGCCATGGAGCCGCGCGACTACCTCAACGCCCTGCGGCGTCGTTGGCTCGTGATCCTCGGTCTCGGCCTGCTCGGCGCACTGATCGCACTTGCCTACGACTCCACCCTGCCGACGCTCTACAAGGCGACGAGCAGCGTCTTCGTCTCCACCCAGCGCGGCGAGACCACGAGCGAGCTGGTGCAGGGGTCGACGTTCACGCAGGCGAACGTGCAGTCCTATGCGCGGCTCGCCACCATGCCGATCGTGCTCGAGCCCGTGATCGCCGAGCTCGACCTCGACATCGCGCCACGGGCGCTGGCCAGGGCCATCACCGTCGACACGCCGCTCAACACGGTGATCATCGAGATCACCGCCTCGAGCCCTGATGCCGCGAAATCCGCGGAGATCGCGGATGCCGTGACCGAATCCCTGTCGAACGCGGTCGCGCGGCTCTCGCCCGAGGGACCCGACGGCGAGCCCGCGATCACCATGACCACGGTGTCATCGGCGCAGGTGCCGAGGTTGCCGTATGCGCCGAACACTCGGTTCATCGTGCTCACGGGATTGCTCGCCGGATTCGCAGCCGGCTTCGTCTTCGCACTCGCGTCCGAAGCATTCGACACCCGCCTGCGCAACGCGGCCGACCTGGCCAGGGTGACGGATGCGCCCCTCCTCGGCACCGTCAGTCGCCGTCGCCGGCGCGGCAGCTCGGGCTTGGTCATGCGCACCGATCCGCACGGGCCGCAGGCCGAGTCCTACCGGCGCATCCGCGCGAACCTCGAGTTCGCCGATGTCGACAGCCGGGTGCGCGCGCTCGTCGTGACGTCGGCGGTCGCCGGCGAGGGCAAGTCGACGACGTCGATCAACCTCGCCCTCGCGCTCGCCGAACGCTCCGACCGCGTCCTCCTCATCGACGCCGACCTGCGCCGGCCGTCGATCGGCCGCCACTGCGAGATCGAGGACGCGGTCGGCCTCACGACGGTGCTGCTCGGGGAGGTCGCCGTGGCCGACGCCGTGCAGCGATGGGCGGGGGTGCTCGACATCCTCCCGTCGGGAGTGGTTCCGCCGAACCCGGGCCAACTGCTCGGGTCGACCGCCATGGCCGACCTCATGAGCGAGCTCATCGCCTCGTACAGCTTCATCATCGTCGACTCGCCGCCGCTGCTGCCGGCGACCGACGCGCTCGGACTCGCGCACATGACCGACGGAAGCATCGTCGTCGCCCAGTACAAGTCGACACGGCGGGAGCAGCTCGCACGGGCGATCGAGTCGCTCGTTGCGGTGCGTGCACGCGTGATCGGAGTGGTGCTCGATCGCGTCCCGGCGCCGGCTTCCTCCGCCAGCTACTACGGGTACCGGGCGCGCGACGAGGATGAGACCGCCGTCGCCGACGGCCCCCAGGCACAGCACCGGCACGACCGCCGCGACCGGCCCGCCGAGGAGCGGTCTCCCGCGGCGCCGCCTCCCGCAGCGCCGCCTCCCGCAGCGCCGCCTCCCGCAGCGCCGTCTCCCGCAGCGCCGCCTCCCGTCGCGCCCGAGAGCGGAGCCGCCGAGCCGTCGACCACACGCTGATGCGGGTGCTTCAGTCGTTCCCCGAGGGGCGGCCGACGACGAATCCCTACCTGCTCCAGCTCAGCGACTCGCTTCGCCCGAGCACCGTCGTGCTCGGTTTCTCGTGGCCCCGCGCGCTCTTCGCCCGCTACGACGTCTTCCATGTCCACTGGCCCGAGCTGCTCTGCCGCGGCACGACTCCCGCACGCAGCCTGGCCCGCAGGACGCTGGTGCGGGCACTGCTGATGCGACTGCGCCTCACGCGCGTCGCCCTGGTGCGCACGCTGCACAACGCGTCCCCGCACGAGCAGGGCGGGCGCTCGGAGGGCGAGCTGCTCCGCAGACTCGACGCGCGCACCACGCTCTGGATCGCGCTGAATCCGACGACCGCGAGGCCTTCGGCAGCGCATCCGGGCAGCCCGCTCGTCACGATCCCGCACGGCGACTACCGGGCATGGTTCGAGCGGATGCCGCGGCCGGGCCAGGTCCCGGGCCGACTCGCGTTCGCCGGCTTCATCCGCCCCTACAAGGGGGTCGAGGAGCTCATGGCCGCATTCGCCGCACTCCCCGACGACTCGCTGACGCTGCGCATCGTCGGCCGGCCCGCCTCCCCCGAACTCGCGACCGCGATCCGCACGTCGGCAGGCGCCGACCACCGCATCAGCCTGAATCTCGACTACGTCTCGGACGAAGAACTGGCGGAGGAACTGGGCCGCGCGGAGTTGGTCGTGCTCCCCTATCGGACCATGCACAACTCCGGTGCGGCGCTGCTCGCGCTCTCGCTCGGACGCCCGGTGCTCGTCCCCGTGACCGAGGTCAACGCATCGCTCTCCCGAGAGGTCGGCGCGGGCTGGGTGCACACCTTCAGCCCGCCGCTCGCGCCGCACGCGCTCGCCCGGGCGATCGCGGCGCTGCGCGAGACCCCCCGCTCGCCCGCTCCCGACCTCTCCGAACGCACGTGGCCGGGCATCGCCGACCTGCACCGGGAGGCCTACGACCGGGCGGTGCGGCTGGTGCGGTCGCGTGCCACCGCCCTCAGCGCGCGTGCGAGCGGATGAAGCGGGCGAGGCCTTGCGCCAGGTGCGTGGTGGTGAGGCCCTGCTCGATCGCGACGCGTCCGCGGTCGCCCATCTGCTCGGCGCCGGCGGGGTCGTCGAGGAGACGGACCATGCCCAGAAACAGGTCCTCCGGACGGCGGCTCGGCACGAAGACGGCCGTGCTCCCGTCGTGCAGGTAGTCGTCCATCCCGGGCGACTCGGTGATGACCACCGGGCGGCCGGTCGCCATCGCCTCGAGCGACACCGTGAGTCCCGACACGTGGAGGTTCGGCCGGGTGGCGACGGCGACCACGCTTGCGCGCGTGTACAGCGCCCTGAGTTCCACGTGCGAGAGCCGGGGAACCTTGACCACCCCCGGCGGCGGGTCCACGGCCGACGCGCTCTGCACCACGATCTCGACCTCTGGACGGGCGCGTCTGAGCAGGGCGAGTGCCGCGAACAGCGTCTCGGGGTCGCGGTCGCGATCGCCGCCGACGCTGACGACGAGCGGGCGTTCGGGATACGGGCGGCGCTCGAAGAACATCGCGTCGACGCCGAAGCGGAAGTAGTCCACCGGCGGGCCGGCCGCGCCGACGAACTCACGCAGCGGCTCGAGCTGGGCACGGCTGTTGACCCAGAGTCCCTGCATCGTCGCGAGCACCGCGCGCGCCCGTCGCTCGGCGCCGGCGTCGCGGCATCCGTCGGTCAGCCAGATGACGCCCGTGAGCATCCGCGTGAACGGCCGGACCTGCACCATGCGCTGCGCGACGTGCTCATCCCACGTCAGTCCGATCCCGCTGCCCGCGAGCATCGAACGCACCCGGGCCGGAACCAGCCGCGAGAGGCCCGTCTGCAGCGTCGTGGCGGGGCCGACGCTCTCGGCCACGACGCTCAGCCCGCAGTCGGCGAGTCCGTCGAGGCCGTACGGCCAGCGTCCCGGCACCTCACCCGCCGCGTGCCGCTCCTGCCACCGGGCGAGGTCGCGCTCGGCTCGGTAGAGCACGTGCACGAGTTCAGGCGTCGGCATCGCGCTCGTTCCCGACCGCGGCGCCCGGCGGCCGCTGCTGCGTGCGACGGGCCGCGAGATCGCGTCGCACGTACCAGAGGTTCGGGATCACCTGACAGACGAAGACGGCGATGCAGGATGCGATCACGGCGCCCGCGGCGCCCAGCACGCCGATCAGCCACCAGCCGAGGCCGAGCGTCAGCGGAACCATGACGATGACCGGAACGACCTGGAAGCGGAGCCCACGTTCATCGGTCATGTACATCCCCGTCGGGTACTTCGCGGCCTGCAGCGCCACGAACACCACGAAGCCGAGGACGAGCCAGCCATCGAGCGTGAAGGCGCCGTCCGTCACGAACGCGACGACCCACGGCGACACGGCAGCCAGGGCCGCGGCGAGCAGCAGGCCGCCGGCCATGAACCACAACGAGGTCGCCACCGGCGACTCGACGCGGGACTCGGCCCGGGCAGCCGCGTAGAGCGGCCACAGGGCGAGGCCGGCCGCGGCGATCGTCTGCAGCACGACACCGAAGAGCTGCGACGCGAGGTTGTACTGGGCGAGCTCGTCTCCGCGCGTCAGGTGGCTGATGAGGATGCGCTGCGTCTGCATCGCCACCGGGAGCGCCACCATCTGCACGAGCATCGGCCAGGCGAGCGCGATCACCGGCACGGACGGCACGGTGCGCAGCCTCGGCACCTCCCGCACGGCGGTGCGGAGCTGGGTGCCGAGCGCCCGCCCGGCGAGCCAGAGGCACACGACCGAGACCAGTCCGCTCGCGATGTACGAGAAGACTGCGAGCATGGTGCCCGCCGGCACGGCCAGCACCACCACCGCGCCGACCGAGAGCAGCATGAACGGCGCGACGACACCCTGGCTGGCCACCTGCGCGTTCGTGCGCCTGAGGCCCACGAGGATGCGCTGGCCGACGGTGAGCGGGAGCACGATGCCGAAGATCGCCATGCAGGCGAACGCGGCCATGCTGCCGCCGTCTGCGATGAGGCCCTCGCCCAGCAGCGGCCGCCACCAGCCGAGCAACGTGATCAGCGCGGCGACGGCGACGATTGCGGAGCCCGAGACGATGAGGATGCGGATGGCCGTCACGATCGTCCGTCGCGCGAAGACGTCGTGCCGAGGATCCGGCGACCCGGCGACGGCGTTGATCACGACCGCCGCGATTCCCAGGTCCGCGAAGGGGAGGAGGTTCGGGAGGGTCGTGAGCAGGCCGTACTGCGCGTACGCCGCGGTGCCGAAGTGCTCGATGATGAGCCGGCTGGTCACGAGGCCCAGGATCCCCGACAACCCCATGATGACGACCTTGGCGGTCGCCGTCGATCCCACCGCCCCCCAGAGCCCCCGCTCTCGCGGGTCGGCGCGCCGCCCCCGGCTACGCGGGCGCCGCACGAGCGTCTCCCGCTTCCGCACCGACGTCTCTCGTCTCCGCACCGGCACCACTCGGTTCCGCGCCGCCGAACAGCCACGAGTCCGCGGCGAGACGTCCGTCGACCTCGGGCAGGCTCGTGAGCACGGATGCCGGTGCGATGGGCCGGCGGAGTGCGCCGGCGAGTGCGGAGGCGAGCGCGCCGGCGCTCGTCGGCACCTGGAGGACGCCGTGGCCGGCCTCCGCCAGCCAGTCGGCGAGCCCCGTCTCCGTGGACGTGATCACCGTGCAACCGTGCGCGAGGCCCTCGACGATCGGGAGCCCGATCTGTTCGCGCCATCCCACAGCGGGCTGCGAGGGCAGCGCGAGGACGCTGGCGGCGGCCAGCTCGCGGTGGATCTCCTCCCGGGTCGGGTCGACGATGAGCTCGATGCGCGGGTCCTCCGCCGCGGCGGCCTCCGCCAGGCCGGTGAGCGGACCGGTGCCGAGGAGGACGAGCGTCGCGTCGGGAAGCTCCGCTCGCACGGCGCTCCAGGCGGCGAGGAGGATCGGGAACCCCTTCCGCTCGGCGAACGCCCCGAGGAACACGACCCGTTGCGGCCGAACGACTCCGGCGGCGCACGGGCACGGATTCGGCAGCGCGGGGATGACCCGGGATTCGAGGTCGTCGCGAGGCGGCATCAGGGACGCGTAGACGGCTCGCGCGGCGTCCGAGCCGTACGCGACGCGGTCGAGCCGCCGCCACACGGCGCGCCCCAGCGCGACATCCGCTCGGTGGGACAGCCGCTGCCGGAGGGACCGGGACGGGGGCAGCCGGCGCGGATCCTCGTTGCCGATCGCGTAGCAGACGACGAGCGCCCTGCGGCCGGTGATCGCGGCCTTCAGCCGCACCGCCGACACCGCGAGCGCCGCGCCGCGCGCACCCGACAGCATGAGGGGCTCGTTCACCTCCAGCTCGCGCACCCGCGAGCGCACGAGGATCCCCGCGGAGCGCCAACGCCCGGCCTGCACGACCTCGAGTCCCGCCAGCAGTCGCTCATCGAAGTCGTAGCGCCTCGAGGTGAACAGGATCGCCGCGGGGGCGAACTCATGCGCGCGCTCGAGGTGGGCGGTGCGCAGCGTCTGGTAGACCCTGGCCCGCGCCGCGTGGATCGGACGCAGTGACACCTCGCTCCCCCCGCCGGCCGATCACGTCCGCTTGTACTCGGAGTAGACGGATCCGACGGCGCCGGTGAGCATCCCGGCGCCGCGCGCCGCGGTCCGCAGGCCCCTCGCCCGATCGACCAGCCGCCGGGTGACGAATCCGGCGACGAACCGCACGGATCCGGCGAAGACGCGGATCGACCCCCGCAGCAGCATGCGGGCGCGCACGATCGCGCGGCCTCCCACCGTCACGCCGGTCAGGTTGATGCGGCTCCACGCGTTCCCGATGCGGTAGGCGCGGCGGAGCACCCAGTCCCTGGTCATCCGATCGGCGGGCACGATGTCGTGGACCACGGCCTCGTCGCACCACACCAGTTCGCCGCCGCGCGCGTGGAGGTACCGCGTGAACACCGAGTCCGATCCGCCGCTGATGCCGAACCGCGCGTCGAATCGGGCACCGGTGCGTCGCACCACGTCGAGGTCGAGCAGGAGGTTGTTCGTGGCGGCGACCTCGACCCGCGTTCCGGTGGGCATCCGCCGGCGATCGAAGAACCGTCCCGCGGCGATCCACTCGTCGGGCTGCTCGTCGAACCTGGAGATGACGGGTCCGACGACCGCGGCCGCGCGGTTCCTTCGCCACGTCTCGAGGAGCAGTCCGAGCCAGCCGGGTTCGGGGCGCTCGTCGTCGTCGATGAAGACGAGGAGCCGCGCGGCATCCGATTCCTCGAGTGCGCGGTTGCGCGCGGCGGCGATGCCGGGTGCGGGCTCGTGCACGTAGCGCACCGGATGCTCACGGGCGAAGGCCCTCACCTGTGCCACGGCCCCGGCGTCGGGATCGTTGTCGACGACCAGGATCTCGACGTCCGCGTCGACGGATGCCGCCTGCTCGACAAGCGCCGGGACGATGTCGGCGAGGTCGCGCGGCCGCCGGAAGGTGAGCACGGCGATGACGAGGGGGAGCCGATCGACGTCCGCCACCGATTCCCCCCTCGCCATCGCGCAGCACTCAGTTCGTCGGGCGTGCCACGAGGTCGTCGAACGCGACCGTGAGCGGCACGACCGTCGCGCTCCCGCTGACGTAGACCGACAGGCCGAGTCCGCCGGCCGCCTGCAGCGCCGCCGTGGCATCCGTCGTGCTCAGCTGCCAGGCCGCGGGCTCCGCCGTGCCGACCTTCCAGACCTTGCCGCGGATCGTCGTCGGCGAGGTGCCGAAGACCTGCAGCCGCACCTGCAGCTCGTCGCCCGTCGCATAGGTGAGTCCCGCGATGTTCAGCGCCTGCAGGGTCGTTCCGCCGCGCATGAGCTGCAGCTGCACCACCCCGGCTGAGGTGATCTTGACCCGCGCGCGGTAGTCGTTGCCGACGACGGCGCGCCCGATCACGGACACGTAGGTTCCGCCACCGGATGCCGCCTGCTGCAGGGCCAGCTCGACCTGCACATCGGCGTCGGTGGAGGTCGCACCGTTCAGCATGCTCGTCGTGGTCGCGCCCGCGCCGGGGGCGGTGAGCCGAGCTGCGCCGCCGTTGACGGCGAGGTTCGCGCTCGCACCGCTCCACGTGCCGCCGAGGTCGGCGGACCCGAGGCCGCCGGTCACGGTCCGCTCGAAGGCGTCCTGCGCGAACGGGGCGGGCTGGCCCGGGTCCGTGACCGTCACCGATTGGGTCTCGGCGTCGGTCGCGCCGCCGTTGTCGGTCACTGTGAGCGTCACCGGGTAGCTGCCGCCCGCAGCGTACGTGTGCGAGGCCGTCGCCCCGGTCGCGGTGCCGCCGTCGCCGAAGTCCCACGCATACGAGGCGATCGAGCCGTCGGGGTCGGATGACCCGCCGCCGTCGACCGCGACCGAGAGGCCGGTCGGCGTCGCCGTGAACGCGGCGGTCGGCGGCGCGTTGCCGGGCGCCGTCACCGTGACGGTCTGCACCTCGGAGTCGGTCGCGCCGCCGTCGTCGGTCACCGTGAGCGTCACGGGGTAGCTGCCGCCCGCGGCATATGTGTGCGAGGCCGTCGCCCCGGTCGCGGTGCCGCCGTCGCCGAAGTCCCACGCATACGAGGCGATCGAGCCGTCGGGGTCGGATGACGCGCCGCCGTCGACCGCGACCGAGAGCCCGGTCGGCGTCGGCGTGAACGCGGCGGTCGGCGGCGTGTTCGCCGGAGGAGCGTCGGTCGTCGCGCCGGCCCAGAGCTTGTCGAACGCCACCGTCAACGGCGAGGTCGTAGCGCTGCCACTGAGGAAGAGCGAGAGGCCGATCGAACCCGCCTGCTGCATGGCGGCCGTCGTATCGGTGGTGGTGAGCTGCCACGCGGCCGGCTCGGCGGCGCCGACCTCCCACACCTTGGCGCGGAGCGTCGTCGGCGCGGTGTCGAACGCCTGCACGCGCACCTGCAACTGCTCGCCGGTCGTGTATGCGACGCCTGGGATCGTCGCGGTCTGCAACGTCGTTCCGCCGCGCATGAGCTGGAGTTGCACGGTACCGCTCGAGAGCACCTTCACGCGGGCACGGTAGTCGTCGGTGCCCACCCGGCGGGCGATCACCGACGCGTACGCGCCACCGCCGGTTGCCGCCTGCTGCAGCGCAAGCTGCACCCGCACCTCGGTGTCGTCCGACGATACCGCCCCGAGGTAGCCGTTCACGGTGCCGCCCGCGGACGCGCGCAGCCTGCCGGTGCCGCCGGTGACCGAGTAGTTGCTCATCGAGCCGGTGACCGTCCACGCCCCGCCGCTGTCGGCCGTGCCCAGTCCGTTCACCACGTTGCGCTCGAACTCGTCGGTCGCGAGCGGAGTCCCGGGCGGCGGCGCCGTGACGACGACGCTCTGCGAGGTCGATCCCGTCGCTCCGTCGTCATCCGTCACCGTGAGTCCGACGGTGTATGTGCCGCCGTCGGCATACGTGTGCGTCGGGGTGGCGCCGGTTCCCGTCTGGCCATCGCCGAAGTCCCAGGCGTAGGAGGCGATGGTGCCGTCGGGGTCGTCCGAGCCGGTGGCGTCGAACGCGACCGCAAGACCGGTGGCCACAGCGGTGAAGTCGGCGACCGGCGGCTGGTTGGTGCCGGCCCCCGTCTTCCCGATCTGGTAGTGGTTGGCGATCGTGGCGGGCGTGAGCACCTTCATGTACACCGCGGCCTCGTCGATGTCGCCGCCGAAGTAGTCGCGGTTGGGTCGGCTCGGCCAGCTGGCGAGGCTGTCCCCGCCGATGCGCCAGTACCCCGAGTAGGCCTGGCCGGTCGTCACGTCGGCCCGCTGGGCGACCAGGGCGCCGTCGACGTAGAGCGCCATCCCGTTCGGGCCGAGCGATGCCGCCACGTGATGCCACTGGTTGTTGTTGTACGCCGCCGGCGAGGTGATCGTCTGCGCCGACCCCGGGAATGCGCCGAAGACGATGCGACCGGCGTTGGTCATGTAGAGGTGGCGGTCGTAGGTGGTCGAGTTGCCCGAACTGGCACTGCCGAAGCCGATGATCTTCCCGCCCTGGCCTGTGTTCGTCTTGAACCACGACTCGAGGGTGAAGGTGTTCGGCGCCGTCTTCAGCGTGGCGGTCGACACATAGCCGCCGGTTCCGCCGTCGAAGTGGGAGGCCTTGCCGGAATCGCCGAAGATCGCGCCGGTCACGCCGCGCGTCACTCCGGATCGTGCGGTGCCGTCGTCGCCGCCCGCCCAGTCGTAGACAGTCGATCCGCTCGCCTCACCGAGCGGCCAGAAGTTCGCGGCATCCGCGAGCACCGATTCGGCGTAGTTGCTCAGCGTGCCGCTCGTGCCGGCCGTGAGGGTCTTCCAGTCGCCGGTGCTCGTGTTGCCGTACGGGTCGATGGCTCTCAGCCGGTAGGTATAGCTCTGCCCGGGCACGAGCCCGGTGTCGGTGAATCCGATGGTCGGCCGGTTCCACACCACCGAGCGGCTGGTCGTCTCGTAGACGGGCGTCGTCATGTTCCCGTCGCGGTAGACGCGGTAGATCAGGCTCTCGTTGTCACGATCGTAGTTCGTCTTCCAGTTCACCCTGATGGTGCCGGCAGCGAGGGCCACGCCACCGGGCACGAACTCCGCCGCGGTGATCCTCGGGCCCTGATTGTTCGGGGCGATCTCCTTGACCGCGAACCGCACGAGGCCCTGCTGGCGCTTGTTGTTCACGATCGTGAACTCGCCGCCGTACGAGAGGTACTGGCCATTGGTGGCGATGTTCCACGGCCCCTGGCTCTGACCGGTGAACGTGCCCGAGTTGATCTCGGGATACCAGCTGAGGAGCCGTGGTGCCGGCGTCCCCTCCCAGTTGGTGTAGCCGTAGGGCTCCCGCCCGGCGACGCCGTCGGGGTAGTTGGTGAACGCGAGCGCGCGGTAGAACGTCCACGGCGTGGTCTGCGGGAACCCGCCCGGCACGTTGCCGCAGTAGTGCGCGTGCGAGGTGGTGTAGACGACGTCGCCGACGGGCACTGCCGAGTAGGTGTCCCCGTGGCAGTCTTCGACCCATTCGAGGGTGCCGCCGTTCCAGCTCGCCTTGAACGTGCCCTCCAGGGTGCCGCCCGCGCGACCGAAGGTGTAGCCGACGCCGTAGACGCTCGCGGCATCCGAGGTCAGGCTCAGGATCGCGCCCTGGCTCGTGCCGTTGCGCACCTTCGAGTTGATCGCCCACGGAAGCAGGGCGCCCGTGGTGCCATGAATGGACCCGAGGCCGTAACCCGGGTTCGAGGAGCCGTTCAGCGAGGTGAACGAACCGCCGACGACGACCTGGCTGCCGTCGGACTTCGCCGCGAGGGCCTCCACGCCGCCGTTGGCGACCGTGGCCGTCCACGGCAGCAGCGCGCCCGACGCGGTGGTGAAGGCGGCGAGGTCATTGCGCGTGCCGCCGCCGGCGCTGGAGAAGATGCCGCCGACGTAGAGCGTCGTGCTCGTGACCGCGAGGGAGGTCACGCGGGCATTCGTGCCCGGGTTCCACGGCGAGACGAGCGCGCCCGTCGCGGTGTCGAACGCCGCGATCCGATAGCGATTCTGCCCGCCGGCCGAGGTGAAGCTCCCGCCGATGTAGACGCGCGAGCCGTCGGGCGAGGCCACGACCGCCTGAACCGGGCCGTTCGTTCCCGGATTCCAGGTGCTGATCAGCTCACCCGTCGTGAGGTTGTACGCCAGCAGGTTCGCACGGGGCACGGTGTTCACGCCCACGGCCGCGCCGGCGGGCTGCGCCGTCGTGAACTCGCCGCCGACGTAGACGGTGTTGCCGACGATCGCCTGCGACCAGACGACGCCGTCGAGCTGGACCGTCGGCAGCGCATCGGCCGCGAAGGTCACCGGCGTTCCGGGATCGGGCGGCGACGTGTCTGCGGCGGCGGGACCTGCTGCGACGAAGACCGACGCCACGAGGGCGGCGGCCACGGACAGCGTGAGTACTCGGAGGCGAGTGAAGACGGCTGCACCCATGAGAAAGGCCTCGGTTCGGCGTCGTCGGCGCGCCTCGGGTCGGGCGCCGCGCTGCCAGTCTAAGTGACGATCCCTCACAGATCCGATGCCCCCGAAGGGGTCACAACGCAGTCATCGCGCCGCTCAGGACGGCGCCGTCCCCTGGAACACGACGATCGGCACGCCGACGGTGAAGTCGATCGAGATGGTCACCTCGTCGCGCTGTTCGAGCGGCACGCTGAACACGAACACCCCGGACGCCGCGCCTCCTGCGACGACCTCCGCCGGGAAGGGCTCGACACCCGGACCGCTCAGATCCTGCGCCGGCTCCTGCGACGACCCGCTGAACACGTTCACGACGGTCGTACCGAGCTCGACGGGCGCGGTCGTCGCGTTGGCCACATCGACGCGGAACCGGATGGCGGGCCCCGCGACCTCGCCACGGCCCTCCGCCTCGCCCTCGACCGCCTCGAGGTCGGCGATCGAGAACGTCACACCGGGGACGACCTCCGCCTCATCGTCGAATCCGACCGGCGGGGCCTGTGGCGGCGGAGTCGGCTCCCCACTGGCGGGCGGCGTCGGCGTCGGCTCGGAATACGACGGCGCCGACGCCGTGGCCGGCGCGGGCTCGCCCGATGCGCCCGGCTCGGCGACGGTGCCGGCGCGAGGCCAGAGCGCGAACGCGATGATCACCGCCGCGATGACGACCGCGCCGACGGCGATCCATCCCCACATCGCGCGCCGTGGTCTCGTGTCATCCGGTTCCGTCGATGCACTCATGGCACCAGCCCCAACGCTCGCCCGGCGCGCAAGCGAACGGGCGGGCCCTCGTGTTCTCCGACCGGATCGCCACACCTGACGATCGTTCAGCCATTAATACACGAGGACCCGCCCGAACGGGAGTCCCGAGGTCAGCCCTTGCGCACCGTGACGAGGGTGTGGTCGGGCGTGTAGTAGTTGCGCGCGAGCGAGGGAACGGTCGTCGTCGGGGAGATGACCGCGCAGTTCTCGTGCTTCGTGGTGCGACCGAAGGTGTTGTCGTTGATGACCACGCCCTTGATCGAGCCCTTGCCCTTCTCCGCGATGTTGATGGTGCAGCCGCCGCCGTCGAGCAGGTTGCCGTCGAAGGTCAGGTTCGAGACGATGCCCGCGTCCTGGGTGACCTGGATGCCCGAGTTCTTCGCGCCGCTGATGTTGTTGCCGGTGAAGCGGATGTTGCTTCCGGCCTGGATCTGCACGGAGTCGTCGTGGCTCGGGCTGCCCCCGTGGTTGGGGTCGTTCGTGAAGTGGAGGTTGTCGTGCAGCCACGAGTCCTCGACCGTCACGTTGCCGCCGACGAGGTGGATCCCGTCGATGACGCCGTGGATGTCCATCCGCGTCGCGGCGAACTCCTTGCCGATGATGCCCATCGCGTACGGCGACGCCTCACTCGGGAAGATCTCGGTGTCGATGATCTTCAGGCCGGTGTTGCCCTTGTTGTTGCTGATCATCGCGGTCGGGTAGGTCAGCGACTTGCCGCGCACGATCGAGTTCTTGATCGTCACGTCGTCGGCGCGCACCGAGACCGTGCCGCGGATGTCGAGTCCGTCCACCACGGTGCCGGGCGTCGTGATCACGAGGTCGCCGTTGTGCACCGTGAGCGCGGTGCCGGCGGGCACGCCGGTGTTCGCGTCACCGGGAACCCCGGGGGTCGGGGTCGGCGTGGGAGTCGGGGTCGGGGTGGGAGTCGGGGTCGGAGCCGGCTCGGGTTCGGGAGTGGGCGTCGGGGCCGGGGTCCCCGCGGGGTCGGCGACCTCGCCCAGGACCGTGGCCGTGACCCGGGCGCTCGCGTCGCTCGTCGAGACCGTGACCTCGTCGCTTCCGGCCGGAGCCGCCAGCAGCACGGTGTTGGTCGAGGTGACGCCCGAGGTGGCGTTCATCACGGCGGTCTTCGCGGAGGAACCCACGGCGGCGCTGATCACGGTGTCGCGCCACTGCCCGGCGACGTCGAACTTCACGAGGAGGGCACGCGTCCCGGCGTTCACGCCGCTGAGGGGCATCGTCGCCGAACCCCCCGACTTCGCGGTGACCGAGCCGGTCGGCAGCGACGCGGTCGTCGCCTGCATGATGCCGGCGTCGGGCGCCTTCGCGGACTCTTGGAAGAATCCGAGCACGTCCACGTCGAGACGACCGGCGCCGGTGTTGTTGTAGAGGCCGATCTGGTTGCCGTTGGAACCGCCGAGCTTGACGATCGCGAACTTCTGGCGGTCGCTGCCCGCGACCGGGTTCAGCACCGAGGTCTTCGCGCACGCGGAGGCGCTCAGCCCGGCAGGGCACGCGGCCACGTAGCTCGTCTTCGCGAACCCGCTCGAACCGAGGTTGACCGCCACCGCCGTCGCGCCGGCGGGCACGCCGGGGATGGTCACCGTCTTGGTCTCGCGCTGGCCGATCGGGAGGTCGTTCGCGGCGCGCACCGGCTTGACCGCCTGGTAGCGCGAGTCCTTCGCCGCGGTCGCGTCATCGGCCTTGATGAGGAACCCGTTGCGGTCGACGTACACCGTCGACGAGTCGGTCGAGGCGACCACGATCTTGTTGCTGGCCCCGAGCGTCACCCGCACCGGGGAGGATGCCGCCTCATCGGCCTTCGCGGTCACCGTCGGCTTCGCGAGGCAGTCGGCGACGCCGACCTCCGCCGCGCAGACGGAGACCGAGGCACCGTTCGCGGATCGCGACGCGGTGACGTTCAGCCAGACGGATGTCGCGCCGGCCGGCGCGCCGGTGACGTCGACGATCTTCGACTCGCCCGCGGCGAGGGCGGCGCCGTTGAGCAGGCGCACCGGATCGGTGGCTCGATAGAGCGACGGGGCCTTGGCCTCCGCGACCGAGGTCGCGTAGGACGGCACCGTCGTCGCGGCCGCCTGGGCGGGAGCGGCCGCAAGCCCGACCATGACGACCGACGCGGCTGCGGCGATCGCGGAGATCGGGATGAGGCGGGAGAGAAGGGGACGATTGGAGCGGATGGGGCCAGACGGCGTGCGTGATGAATTCATAAAGGAGTGGGGAATCTTCTAACGTAACGAGCGTCGAACGATGGACACGACGGCGTGATCACTGGGGACCACGAAAGGTCACGAAATTGTTACAAAGGCATCCGACGGAGTCAAACCGGCCTCAATTTTTCCTCACATTCGGAGGATGTTCTCCACTCGGCGGTGGCCGAACGCCGATCGCCGGAGTCCGACCCATGCCCGGCAGGCGCCTGCGGTCGTCCGCGGGAAGCAACGCCAGTCCGACGGCGAGGATCAGCAGCGGGACGGAGCTGTATACCGGACCGAACGGCACGTTCCAGAGCGTCCGGATCGCAACGTAGATGAGCACCGCGCCGGCCGTGTTGTGCGCCACCCGCTCGCTGAGCCCGCGCACGAGGACGACCGCGAGAACGACGACGAGCACGATGCCCGGAATTCCGAAGAACGCCCAGAAGTCGCCGAACAGCGAGTGCAGCTCGAACCGGCCGCCGAACATGTAGTTCTCGACATAGCCGTTGTCGGGCTCGTACGCGATGGCCGCCATCCCCGTCTTCGCGGTGGTCACGTCGCCGAGATTGGGGATCGTGCCCGATCCGTAGCCCCACGGATGCCGCTGCAACAGCGCGAGCGTGGCGGCGAGCTCGGGCCTGCCGCCGAGCAGGAGCGATCCCGATGTGTCGATCTGCTCGAGCGACCGCTGCCTGGTCTGCTCTCCGAGGACCCCGTCGAGGATCAACGACTGACCGAAGGTGTAGACGATCGCACCGAGGGCGCAGAGTCCGGCGACGACGCGCAACGCGGACGCACGCCGGCTCGCGCGCCGTGGACGCATCTGCCAGAACACGAGCAACGCGGTGAACATGAGGATCGCGAACGACGATCGGGCGTCACTGAACGCGGACGCCACCGTCAGCCCCAGCACGACGACGCCTTCGACGATCCGACCGCCGATCATCTGCGCGAGCGCGAGCATGATGACGGTGACCGGAACGGCGAAGCCGAACTTCCACGGGTTCTCCGCGAACAGCGCGCTGTTCGGCGAGACTCCGAGGAGCAGGCCCGCGCCGTACGCGAGCGCGACCTGGGCGTCGGTCAGGAACTGCCGGCTCCACAGCACGACCCCGACGCTGCACAGGGCACCGCCGACGAGCACGGAGATGCTGATCATCAGCGAGACGCTGACCGGGTTGGTCGATCTCGACAGCTCGGTCAACCACGCACCCGACAGCAGTGCGACGCCCCCGAACACCAGCAGCGAGCGGGCGCCGCGGTATCGCTTGAGGGTGCTCCACCACAGGGGGATCATCACGATCGACAGCACCGCCCCCGCGGTCATGTTGCCCGGGATGTCGACGCGCATCGCGATCACGACGAGCGCGATGATCGCGATGAGGCGGCCCGCCCTCGGGCGCGCGGCCTCCGCGACGCTCGGGCCCGCGACCGGCGCGCGCGTCGGGGTCGGTCGGTCTCGAACCATGGCCACCCCCTGCCGGCCGGATGACGCGTCGCGGCGCTCGTGTGCACCTGCGTGCCAGACTAGTCCTCCTCCGCCCGCCGCAGCGGGCGGGAGAACACGCCGCGTGCGGCGAGCTCCTCCAGGATCCGATCCGCGACGCCGGACCCGCTCACGTGGCCGACGTGCTCCGCGACCTCCCGGCGCCGTGCCGATGAGCCGATCCCGCCGCCCTGCACGTCGCGGCCGAACTCCCGCACGTCGTCGAGCGTTCGGAGCTTCGGGCCGGGGAGCCAGTCGAGCGCGTCGGGCGGGTCGAATCCGCGTCCCGACGTGTAGCCGGCCTCGTCGGACACGACGAAGCCGATGGGCCGGTCGAGCGCGAGGTAGTCGATCCAGACGCTCGAGTAATCGGTGAGCAGCGCGCTCGAGGCGCCGATGAGCTCGTAGAGCTGCACCGCCGCGTCGCGCAGGTGCTCGTTCGTGACCACGAGCGCTCCCTCGATGCGCCTGCTCTCCGCGTCCTGCGGATGCGGCTTCACGACGACGGTGACACCGAACTCACGCGTGAGCACATCGACGCCACGCGCCATCACGGCATTGACGTCGGATGCCTCGTCGGCCGCGACATCCGACCATGCTGCCGTGAGCCCCCGGCCCCTGTTCCGCCTGAAGGTCGGCATCCAGAGCACGAACGGCCGGTCGGCCGGGATCCCGAGGCGGTCGAGGCCCACCGCACTCGCCGCGGCGAACTGGTCGATCCGGGGATTCCCGGTGAGCAGGAGCCCTCCGGCGGGGAGACCGCACTGCCTGGCGAGGATCTCGCCGAACTGACGCGTGCTCGCGACCAGGTAGTCGGAGT
The DNA here is from genome assembly GCF_042720415.1 of Agromyces sp. NPDC058484. Classification (NCBI taxonomy): domain Bacteria; kingdom Bacillati; phylum Actinomycetota; class Actinomycetes; order Micrococcales; family Microbacteriaceae; genus Agromyces; species Agromyces sp. NPDC058484. Next base: position 44,838 of record NZ_JBHXMP010000020.1, read on the forward strand.
GGATGGCGGGCCGCCCCTTCGCGTCGCTCATCACCGCGCCCTTGAAGCCGCCGCCGTGCCACAGGTTGACCATGGTCTTCCGCCGCACCCGCCGGGGGTTCCCGTACAGTCCGTGGGTGAACATCGAGACCTCCGCGGTCACGAACCGCCGGATCCCCGAGAACGAGCGATGCGCCACGAGCCGAATGTGCTCGTGGGGGTCGGCGCGCGACGATCCGAGCACGGCTCGCGCCTGCTCGACGTCGGGCACGAGCCAGTACACGGGGCCCGGATACCGCTTCGCGCTCGCGCGCAGCATCTCGACGGCGTTGCCCTCGTCGACCGGGAATCCGCTGATGACGAGGTGAGCCGAACGCGGCGTGAGCGCCATCGCCCAGCGCACGAGCACGCGCTGTGCTCGCCGTGCGACGGTCGCCAGGCGCCGCACCGATCACCCGTGTTCGCCGTGGATCATCTCGATGGCGTCGCGCAGCCGCGTGCTCGAGGTCGTGTCGGTATAGGGGAAGTAGACGATCTCGACGCCGATCTCGGCGAACTCGCGCTCGAGCGCGTTCCAGCGCTCGGTTCCCCGCCAGTCGTCGCCGACGAACATGCGGTCGAATCGCAGGCTCTCCCACGCACGGCGCTTGTCCATCGACGTCTGCGGCACGGTGAGGTCGACGCAGCGCAGGGCGGAGACGATCTGCCGGCGTTCGTCGAACGGCACGATGGGCGCCTTGCCCTTGGCCTCGACCGCGAGCTCGTCGGTCGTGATGCCGACGATCAGCTGATCGCACTCCGCCTTCGCGCGTTCCAGCAGACGCAGATGACCGATGTGGAACATGTCGTAGACACCCGTGGTGTACCCGAAGATCATTCGCCCAACTGCCCTTCCCCGAAGGTGTCGCAGGCCCCGGCGCCCTGCTGGAACCCGGTCATGAACCACTGCCGGCGCTGCTCGCTGGTGCCGTGCGTGAACGTGTGCGGGTTCACCTGGCCCTGCGTCGCCTGCTGGATGCGATCGTCGCCGACGGCGGACGCCGCGCTCAGCGCATCCCGGACCTGCGCCTCGGTGAGCGGCTGCAGGAACGGCACGCCGCTCTCGTCGGGCACGTCCGAGGCGTTCGCCGCCCAGGCGCCCGCGAAGCAGTCGGCCTGCAACTCGACGCGCACCGCATTCGAGGTCGGGCCGGTCTGTCCGTCCTGCGCGCGTTCGAGGATGCCCGCGAGATTCTGCACGTGATGACCCCACTCGTGCGCGACGACGTACATCTCGGCGAGCGGTCCGCCGCTGGAGCCGAAGCGTCCGCGAAGCTCGTCGTAGAACGTGACGTCGAGGTAGATCGTCTGGTCGGGCGGACAGTAGAACGGCCCGGTCGCCGACGACGCGTTGCCGCAACCGGTCGTCGTCGCGCCGCTGAAGAGCACGAGGTCCTGCGGACCCGCGTAGTCGAGGCCGACGGTAGGCGCCTCCTGTTGCCAGTAGGCCTCCAGCGAAGCGGATGCCCCGACCATGCGGCATTCGACGTTCTCGTTCGCGTCGGCACCGGTCTGGCACTGCTCGAGCGACGACTCGGTCTCGGGCGGGGCGCCGCCGCCGATCAGCCCCGTGAGGTCGACGCCCAGGAACTGGGACAGCACGAACAGCGCGATCACGCCGAGGCCGCCGCCGACGGCGATGCCCGCGTTGCGTCCGCGCTTCGAGGCCTTGCCGCCGCCGATGTCGGCGTCCGGGTTGAACGTCATGGTCTGAAACTACTCCGCGTCGCGGACTTCGTCGTCGGCGTCGCGCTCGTCGTCGTCGGCGTGGGCGTCGGCGTCGTCGCGCTGGGCGCCGGCGTCCGCGTCGCGCTCGTCGTCGGCGTCATCCGCCGGATCATCGTCGTCGCCGTACCCGCCGGCGAAGGCGTCGGTCGCCTGGATGAGGGCGTCGAGGATGCCGGGCTCGTCATACGCATGGCCCGCGTCGCCGATGATCCGCAGCTCCGCCTCGGGCCACGCCCTGTGCAGGTCCCACGCGGTCATGGCGGGCGTGCACATGTCGTAACGCCCCTGCACGATGACCGCGGGGATGCCCGCGAGGCGCGTGGCGTCACGGATGAGCTGCCCCTCCTCCCACCAGCCGCCGTGCCGGAAGTAGTGGTTCTCGATGCGGGCGAACGCCGTGGCGTACTCGGGCGCGGTGAAGCGGGCGATGGTGTCGGCCTGCGGAAGCAGCGTGATCGTCGACGCTTCCCAGCGAGACCACGCGATGGCGGCGGGCCCGTGCACGTCGGGGTCCGGATGGTGCAGGAGCCGGCCGTACGCCTCGATGAGGTGTCCGCGCTCGAGCACGGGGACGGGCGCGACGTACTCCTCCCAGAGGTCGGGGAAGACGGCCGACGCGCCGCCCTCGTAGAACCAGTCGAGCTCCTGACGGCGCAGGGTGAAGATGCCGCGCAGCACCATCTCGGTGACCCGCTCGGGGTGGGTCTCGGCGTAAGCGAGCGCGAGGGCACTTCCCCAGGAGCCGCCGAACACCTGCCAGCGTTCGATGCCCAGATGGTTCCTCAGCCGCTCCATGTCGGCCACGAGATGCCAACTGGTGTTCGCCGAGAGGTCGGCCTCGGGTTCCGACGCGTGGGGGATCGACAGCCCGCAGCCACGCTGGTCGAAGAGCACGATCCGGTAGCGCGCCGGGTCGAACAGGCGACGATGCGCCGGGTTCGTGGCGCCGCCGGGACCGCCGTGCAGGAAGACCACGGGCCTGCCCGCGCGATTGCCCGAGACCTCCCAGTAGATGTGCTGTCCGTCACCAACATCGAGCATGCCCGTCTCGAGCGGCTCGATCTCCGGATACAGGTCTCGCATGACCACACGGTAACGACCGCCGGATGCCACGCGCCCACGCCACGCGCACACACGCTCGGAGTCGGCCCGAGCAGAGCGCACACCCGTGGCTCCCGTCCGTTCTCAGGATCTCGTCCTACCCTCGGAGCATGCGGCCCGCCCCCGACCCGGTGCGCCCCGGCCAGGAGTCCGTGTGGGACTACCCACGGCCGCCCCGCGTCGAGCGCATCGACGTCCGCGTCACGATCGACCTCGGCGGCGAACGCGTGGTCGACACCCGGGATGTGGTGCGCGTGCTCGAAACGAGTCATCCCCCGGTCTACTACCTGCCGATCGCAGCGTTCGCGGCGGGAGCGCTCGCCCGCGACCGTGGCGCGTCGTTCTGCGAGTTCAAGGGAACGGCCCGGTATCTGAGCCTTGCGGGCGGCAACCGATTCGTGTCGCGCGCGGCATGGAACTACCCGTCACCGTCGCCGGGCTTCGAGGCGCTCGCCGACCGGGTCGCGGTCTACGCGGGGCGGATGGACGCGTGCTCCGTGGACGGCGAGCGCGTCGCGCCGCAGGAGGGCCGATTCTACGGCGGATGGATCACCTCGAACGTCGCCGGTCCGTTCAAGGGCGCCCCCGGCAGCATGGGCTGGTGAGCGGCCGGAGCGGGGCGGATGTCGCCGTCGGCGGCCCGGCGTAGGCTCTCCTTTCATGAGCGTCTCGCCGGTCACGATCACCATCACCGGAGCAGGAGGGCAGATCGGCTACGCCCTGCTCTTCCGCGTCGCGTCGGGCGCGATGCTCGGACCCGACACACCCGTGCGACTGCAGCTCCTCGAGATCCCGCAGGGCGTACGTGCCGCCGAAGGCGCCGCCCTCGAGTTGCAGGACTCGGCGTTCCCACTCCTCTCCCACGTCGAGGTCACCGACGACGCCGCCACGGCGTTCGAGGGCACGAACCTCGCCCTCCTCGTGGGCGCGCGGCCGCGCACCGCGGGCATGGAGCGCGGGGAGCTGCTCGAGGCCAACGGCGGCATCTTCGCGCCGCAGGGCGCAGCGATCAACGCGGGCGCGGCCGACGACATCCGCGTGGTCGTGGTCGGAAACCCGGCCAACACGAACGCCCTCATCGCGGCCGCACACGCTCCGGATGTCCCGGCCGAGCGCTTCACGGCGCTCACCCGGCTCGACCACAATCGCGCGCTCGGGCAGCTCGCGCCCACCGTCGGCTCGGCGGTCGGCGACATCCGCGACCTGACGATCTGGGGCAATCACTCCGCCACGCAGTTCCCCGACGTGGCGCACGCGACGGCCGCGGGCCGCCCGGTGGCCGAGCTCCTCGCAGACCGCCTCGGCGGGCCCGATGCGGCACGCGAGTGGCTCGTCGACCGCTTCATCCCGCGGGTCGCGAAACGCGGCGCGGAGATCATCGAGGTGCGCGGCTCCTCGTCGGTCGCCTCCGCTGCGAGCGCGACGATCGACCACGTGCGCGACTGGGTGGGCGGCACCACCGCCGGCTGGACGAGCGCCGCCGTGGTCTCCGACGGGTCGTACGGGGTGCCCGGGGGACTCGTCTCCTCGTTCCCGGTCGAGTCGGTCGACGGCGTGTGGCGCATCGTGCAGGGGCTGGAACTCGACGACTTCGCGCGGCAGCGCATCGCGGCATCCGTCACCGAGCTCGCAGACGAGCGCGAGGCGGTGCGAGCCCTCGGACTCGTCTGACGCGCGCGCCGCCGCGCCTAAGCTGGTCGCATGGCCTCCGAACCGATGTCGCCCGCCCGCCGCAAGCAGCTCATCGCGGGGCTCGTCGTCGGCGCACTCGTGGGGGTCGGAATCAGCCTCTGGACCGGCTTCTGGCTCTGGTTCGCCGCCGGGCTCGCCGTGGGACTCGCGGCGGGCGCGCTCATGAGACCGCCGGCCGAGTAGGCGACCGGAGCGTCCGGCGCGTCACGCTACTCGAACGTCGAACGGCCGCCGCCGCCGACTGATGCGGCGACGTACGCCTCGATTCCGTCGATCACGCGGGCGAGCCCGAATTCGAATGCCCGCTCGGGACTCCCCGCCGACGCGTACTCCTCGCCCGCCGCCTGGCCGACCCGACCCGACACGGGATAGCGCTCGGCATCCATGATCTCCTCGAGGATCGGCGCGTTGCGCTCCCACCACTCGACGTCGGTCTCGGCGACGGTGCGGTGCAGCCGCTCGGCGTCGACGTAGGCGCGCGCCGGCCCTGTCACGAAGCCGACCAGCAGGGTGACCACGTGGTCCATGTCGAGGTCGCTGAGGCCGAGCCCGTCGATGGCACGCAGGCTCCATTCCCACCGGTCGGAGACGTTCGGCCCGAGCGGCGGCCTGCTGGTGTCGATCGAGAGCAGCCATGGATGCCGCAGGTACTCGTTCCAGGCCAGGCGCGCGATCTGCTCGAGTCGCTCGCGGAGCGACCCGCCGAGTTCTGGCAACGGCTGCTCGCCGGCGACGCGGTCGACCATGAGGTCGATCAGCTCCGCCTTCCCGGGCACATAGGTGTAGACCGACATGGTCTTCATTCCGAGCCGTTCGGCGATGCGACGCATGGAGAGCACGTCGATGCCCTCATCGTCGGCGATCTCGATCGCGGCGTCGACCACGCCGTCGACGCTCGCCCGCTGCTTCGGACCGCGCGAGCCGGACGGTTCGCCGAGCCGATCCCGCCACAGCAGCCGGAGGGTGCGGTCGGGTTCGCCGCGCCCGGTGGATTCGTTCGACATGGGGGCTAGCCTACATTCTCCGTATGGTGTACGGTTCGGAATAACCCCGTACGCCGTACGTTGAAAGTGAGAGCGATGACCCCGACACCTGTCCAACCCGCCTCGTTCCCGACTCCGGCTCTCGAAGCGAGACGGCTGCGCAAGCGCTTCGGCGAGCTGAGCGCACTCGACGGCTTCGACCTCACGATCGCCCGCGGCGCTGTGCACGGCCTGCTCGGACCGAACGGTGCGGGCAAGACCACCGCCGTGCGCTGCCTCACGACGCTGACCGACCTCGACGAGGGGCGGGCCACGGTCGACGGCATCGACCTGCGCCGCCACCCTGGTGCGGTTCGCGAGCGCATCGGCCTGGTGGGCCAGTTCCACGCCGTGGACGAGGCGCTCACCGCCCAGCAGAACCTCGTACTGTTCGCACGACTGAGCGGGCTCTCGAGACCGCGAGCGGTGCGCCGCGCTCACGAACTCCTCGATGCATTCTCGCTCTCGGATGCCGCGGGCCGGGCGGTCTCGGGATTCTCGGGCGGCATGCGCCGTCGCCTCGATATCGCGGCGAGCCTCGTGCTGACCCCGGCGATCCTGTTCCTCGACGAGCCCACGACGGGGCTCGACCCGCACGGTCGGGCCACGGTGTGGCAGGCCGTGCGCGAGGTCGCCGCGGCGGGAACGACCGTGCTGCTCACCACCCAGTACCTCGACGAGGCCGACCAGCTCGCCGACCGCATCACGGTGATGGACGCCGGCCGCGTGATCGCGGAGGGCAGCCCGAACGAGCTCAAGGGTCGCATGGGCGGCGATCGGGTCGCCGCGGTGATGGCGGATGCCGATCGCCTGGCCGATGCGGCGAGCGCCGTCGCCGCCGCGATCGGCACCGAGGCATCCGTCGACGCCGACACCCGCACGGTGACCGTCGAGGTCGCCGACGGCGCGAAGGCGCTCGCGCCCATCGTGCGAGCGCTCGACGCCGAACGGCTCGCCGTTGACGACCTGATCCTGCGCCGACCGACGCTCGACGAGGTGTTCCTGCATCTCACGGGCCATGACGCGACCGATACCGCATCGGATCCCGCGGGTCGACCCGCGAATCCGCCCGTCGTCCAGCCGGCCGACCTGTCCGCCGTCCCGCCCGCCGACCTGCCCGCCGACCTGCCCGCCGACCTGGAGACACGATGACGACCACGCACACGACCTCGATCGCCGCGCCTGCAGGGCTGCGGGACCGGCGCTCCAATCCCCTCCGCGAGGGCTGGCTCATCGCCGGCCGCGACGTGCTGCACTGTGTTCGCGAACCCTGGGGCCTCGTCTTCGGACTCGCCTTCAACATCATGCTCGTCCTGATGTTCGGATTCCTGTTCGGCGGCGCCATCGAGGTGCCGGGCGGCGGCGACTACATCGCCTTCCTGCTGCCCGGCATGTTCGCGCTCGCCATGCTGTTCGGGCTCGAGAGCACGATGTCCGCGATGGCTGAGGACGCGAAGCGCGGCATCACGGACCGATTCCGCTCCCTGCCGATCTCGAGCGCTTCGGTCGCCCTCGGGCGCGCGATCGCCGACCTGGCGAACTCGATGCTGAGCCTCGGGGTGCTCGTGTTCGGCGGCCTGCTCATCGGATGGCGGCCGACCACCGGGCCCGCCGAGATCGCGCTCGCCGTCGTGCTGCTGCTCTGGCTCCGCTTCGCGCTGCTCTGGCTCGGGATCTTCCTCGGCCTGAGCTTCCGCGGCACGGGTGCCACGACCGCCGTGCAGGTGCTCGTGTGGCCGATCGGCTTCCTGTCGACCGTGTTCGTCTCCGCCGAGACAATGCCCGGGTGGCTCGGTGCGATCGCAGCGTGGAATCCCGTCTCTGCGACCGCGACCGCGGCGCGTCAGCTGTTCGGCAACCCCACAGGTGTCACGAGCGGTTGGCTCGCCGAGAACGCGGTGCTCGCGGCATCCGTGTGGCCGCTCGTGATCACGGCCGTGTTCCTGCCGCTCGCAGCGTCCGCCTACCGGCGTCTGCGACGCTGAGACGCGGCCGAGCGCTACTTCTTCTTCGACTTCTCGGGCACGGGGAGCGTGCCGGCTGCCCGCCGCGCGGCGTAGTGCGCGCGTGCCTCGTCCTGGCGCTCGAGCTCTGCACCCGACGCGATCTTCGCGCGCAGGTGATCGGGCGTGTAGCCGAACGCGTCGACCAGGTCTTGCGCGTGCGGACGCAGCCGCTCGAGCAGGCGGTCGATGTACGCGGTCACGGCGAGCGCGCGCTGTGGCGAGAGTCGCCCGTGGATGAGGTACCACGCGAGGTGCTTCTCGATCAGGCCGAGGCCGAAGAGGTCGCGCACCCATGTGAGCACCTGCTTCGTGCCCGGGTCGGTCGTCTTCCCGAGGCCGCGGGTGAACGCCTCCCACTGCAGCAGCTCGGCGTGGGCACGGGCGGCCCCGATGAGCTCGTTCTGGTTTCGGTTGAACGCCGCCGCGGCATCCGCCTTCGCCAGCTTGCGCGTGTTCCGGAGGCGGCCGGCGATCTCGGCGATCATCTCCTCGACCCGGTCGGTGAGGAGCTCACGCTGCGTCTCCTCGTCGCGGAGCTCGGACACCGACCGGGCCGTCGAGCCGAAGTCGGCGATCGTCTGCGCGAGTCGCCGCAGGCCGGTGCCGTGGTAGGCGCGATCCGCGGTCTGGGCGACGACGTAGCGCGCCATCGCCCCGGCGTCCGCTTTCGCGAACTGCTTCGAGAAGTCGGTGAGGAGGCGCTTCGCCACGAGCTGCAGCAGCACGTTGTTGTCGCCCTCGAACGTGACGTAGACGTCGAGATCCTGGCGGAGGCCGACGATGCGGTTCTCGGCGAGGAAGCCGGCGCCGCCCGCGGCCTCGCGAGCCTCCTGGAGGGTCTCGAGCGCGTGCCATGTCGAGAGCGGCTTGAGGGCGGCCGCGATCGTCTCGAGATCCTGACGGTCGTCGTCGGTGTCGGCCTCGCCCGAGAACACGGCGTCGAACTTCACGAGGAACTCGTCGTGCGCGAAGATCTGCGCGTACGTCGTGGCGAGCTTCGGCAGGAGCCGGCGCTGGTGGCGCTGGTAGTCGAGCAGCACCTCCTCGTCGGTGTCGCTGCCGGCGTTGAACTGACGCCGTTGATTGCCGTACGTGATCGCGATGGCGAGCGCCATCGCCGCGGCGGTCGTGGCGGCGCCGTCGAGCGAGACGCGCCCCTGCACGAGCGTGCCGAGCATGGTGAAGAAGCGGCGCCCGGGGCTCGCGATCGGACTCGAGTAGGTGCCGTCTTCGGCGACCGAGCCGTAGCGGTTCAGCAGGTTCTCGCGCGGGACGCGCACGTTCGTGAAGTGCAAGCGGCCGTTGTCGATGCCGTTGAGTCCGCCCTTCAGTCCGTCGTCTTCGCCGCCGATGCCCTCCAGGAACTCGCCCTCGGCACCCCGGATCGGAACGTAGAACGCGTGCACGCCGTGGTTCACGCCCTTGGTGACGAGCTGCGCGAAGACCACGGCGGCGGTGCCGTGCACTGCGGCGTTGCCGAGGTAGTCCTTCCACGCGCCCCGGAACGGCGTGTCGATGACGAACTGCTGCGCCGCCTGGTCGTACGTGGCGGTGGTGCCGATCGCCGCGACATCCGACCCATGACCGGTCTCGGTCATCGCGAAGGCGCCCGGCACCTTCAGCGACATGATGTCGGGCAGGAACGTCGTGTGGTGGAACTCGGTGCCGAGGTGCAGCACGGCCGCGCCGAAGAGCCCCCACTGCACGCCCGATTTGATCTGCAGGCTCGGGTCGGCGAGCACGAGCTCCTCGAACCCGGCGATGTTGCCGCCGTGGTCGTCGTGACCGCCGAGCTCCTTCGGGAACGCGCGGTGCACGGCGCCCTGTTCGACGAGGATCTTCAGCTGACCGAGGACCCGCTCGCGGTGCTCCTCCATCGACTGGCCCTCGATGCGCTGGAGATCGGGCTGTGCGGCGCGCTCGCGGGCGGCGATGCGGATGTCGGCCCACGTTCCGAGGAGTTGGCGGCCGAGCGCGGCCACGTCGACCTTCGGCGCGGCGCCTGCGTCGACGGCGCCGGGAGTCGGCGCCGTCTCACGCACCGGCTGCGCTGGGGCGGGAGCGGGCGCGGGTGCGGGCACGTCGGCGCGCTGTTCGGAGGTCTTCGAGCCGGAGCGGGATGCCGTGTCAACCATCGTCGATTTCTCGTCCTTCGTGTGCGGCGGAACGTCTGATTCCACGGTAGGACGCACCCCTGACGCGCCGAAACGAGGGGTCCGGGGCCTACAAAGGGCGCGCACGCCCCTCCCGGCGTGCTGTGCGGACTCTACAATCGCTGGTCAGCCGCGGAAGAACTCGTTCGACCGACGCGACCAGAGGATGAGGAGCACGATCAGCGAGAGCGCCATGCTGACGTACTCGCCGATCGCCGTGGCCGGATGCGCGATCGCGAGGAACACCGAGCTCACGATCGACAGCACCTGGAAGATCGTGACGACGAGGCGAGCTCCCGGGCTGCCCCGGAGCAGGCCGCCGGCGACCGCGACCACGACCACGCCGATGAGGATCGTGACGATGGCACTCGCGATCAGCTGGCTCGCGCCGCCGAATGCCTCGACGGTCGAGGCGATGCTCGTCTGGAAGAGCAGGATGGTGCCGCCGAGGATGTCGAGTGCTCCCGAGATCCAGGTGAGCACGGCGACGAGCATCACGCCGCCGGGTCGAACGCCTGCCATGAGCACTCCCCCGAGTCCGGCACCGCCGGGACGCGATGCGCTGCTGCGATGCTAGCGCGCGGTCACCTCGCCGCCTCGGAAGAACGCACTCGCCGGGCGCGTCCAGAGCAGGATCAGGATGATCGCCGAGACGACCACGCTCGCCCACTCGCCGACCGGGTTGCCGAGGTAGGCGACCGCCAGGAACAGCGACTGGATGAGCGACAGCGCCTGCAGCACCGTGACGATCATGCGCGCGACCTCGCGGCCGAGCCAAAGGCCGTAGGCGAGCACCACGACGATCGCACCGAGGATCATGGAGCCGATCGAGGCGGCGAGCACTCCACCCGACCCGCCGAACGAGGCGTTCACCTCGGGATTGTTCGCCTCGAAGATGAGGAGGATGCCCGTGATGATGTCGATGACACCCGAGATGAACGCCAGTATCGACACGATCGCGACCCCGACCGGTCGACTCGCTGCTTCAGTCATGATCCGCCCCCGATTCGCCTGGTCGCGCCCGCGCGACGCCCTGGGGCTGATGCTAGCGCGGTGACGGATGCCGCGGGCGAGCACACGCGGCCGTCAGCTCGCCGTTCGTCCGGGCCGAGCCCGACGACGTACCGCGTTGCCGCCGGCGTCCCTCAGCCGGCCGCGACGACGCCGAGGAGCGCGTCGCCGTAGGCCTCGCGCTTCTTCGCCCCGATGCCCGTGATGCCGTCGAGGTCGTCGAGGTTCGCGGGGCGGGCGACGGCGACCGCACGAAGCGTCGCGTCGCCGAAGACGATGTAGGCGGGCACGCCCTGCTCCCTCGCCTCACCCGCCCGCCAGGCGCGGAGCGCCTCGAAGAGCTCCGCTTGCGCCGGCTCGAGGTCGGCCGCGGCGGGGGCGGCCCTCGGCCCGCGGGATCGCGCGGCCCGCTCGGGTTCGGTGCGGAGCATCACGGTGCGGGCGCCCGAGAGCACGTCGGCCGCGGCATCCGTGATGGAGAGCGTGCCGTACTCGCCGTGGGTCGCGAGCAGGCCCTGGGCGAGCAGTTGCCGCGCGACCCCGCGCCACTGCTGCTCGCCGAGGTCGGCGCCGATGCTCCACGTCGCGAGCGCGTCATGGCCGTACTGGCGCACTCGCGGGGTCTCCTTTCCGCGCAGGATGTCGATGAGGTGGCCGGCGCCGAACTTCTGCCGGCGTTCACGCTGGAGCCGCACGATCGTGGACATGAGCTTCTGCGCGGGCACCGTGCCGTCCCATGCTGCGGGCGGCTCGAGGCACGTGTCGCAGTTGCCGCACGGCTCACTCGCCTCGCCGAAGTATGCGAGCAGGTTCTGCCGACGGCACTGCACCGTCTCGCAGAGCGCGAGCATCGCGTCGAGGTGGTGCGAGAGGCGGCGGCGATGGGCGAGGTCGCCCGGGCTCTCGTCGATCATGCGGCGCTGCTGCACCACGTCCTGCAGGCCGTAGGCGAGCCACGCCGTCGCGGGAGCACCGTCGCGACCGGCCCGGCCGGTCTCCTGGTAGTACCCCTCGACCGACTTCGGCAGGTCGACGTGGGCGACGAACCGCACGTCGGGCTTGTCGATTCCCATGCCGAACGCGATCGTCGCGACGATGACGACCCCGTCTTCGCGGAGGAACCGCTCCTGCGTGCTGCGGCGCACGCGCGGATCGAGGCCGGCGTGGTAGGGCAGGGCATTCACGCCGTTCGCCGCGAGGAACTCCGCGATCTTCTCGGTGCTCGCGCGGGAGAGCGCGTAGACGATGCCCGACACCGGTGTGCCCGGACCGCGGTCGGTGGGCGCCGTCGCCCCTTCGCTGCGCACGAAGTCGAGGAGCTGCCTGCGCACCTCGAGCTTCGGCGCGATGCGGTACTGGATGTTCGGCCGGTCGAAGCTCGAGACGAAATGCCTCGCGCCGTCGAGCGAGAGCCGCTGGGTGATCTCGCGGTGCGTGGCCTCGGTCGCCGTCGCCGTGAGCGCGATGCGCGGCACGTCGGGCCAGCGGTCGGCGAGCTCGGACAGGGCGAGGTAGTCGGGCCGGAAGTCATGGCCCCACTGCGCGACGCAGTGCGCCTCGTCGATCGCGAAGAGCGCGACACGACCTGCTTCGAGGAAGCGCTTGACCGGCTCGGAGCTGAGCCGCTCGGGGGCGATGTAGAGCAGGTCGATCTCACCGGCGAGGTAGGCGCGCTCGACCTCGGCGCGCTCTGACGGCTGCTGGCTCGAGTTCAGGTAGGCCGCCCGCACGCCGTTGCGCACGAGCGCGTCGACCTGGTCGTGCATGAGGGCGATGAGCGGGGAGACGACGACGCCGGTGCCCTCGCGCAGGAGCGCGGGGATCTGGTAGCAGAGGCTCTTGCCACCGCCCGTGGGCATGAGCACCACGGCGTCGCCTCCGCCCGTGACCTGGGCGATGATCTCGGCCTGCTCGCCGCGGAATGCGTCGTATCCGAAGACGGTGTGCAGGGCCTCGGCGGCGGTGACGAAGCGGGGTGGGGCGCTCGCCGCGCTCGGCGCGCTCGCCGCGCTCGGCGCGCTCGCCGAACGCGGCGAGCCCTTCCCCTCGACGGGCTCGGGGAACGATGTCGGCGGCACCCAGTCGTCAGGTGGCGGAGCCCACTCATCGCCGGGCGGTGGGGTGAGCTCGTCTGGATCCCAGTGGACCTCCTCGGCACCGGGGGATTGCGCGTTCCAGCTCACCCGTCGAGTGTAACGAGCGCTCCCGACAGGCGAGCCGGATCATCCCCAGGCCCGGTGGCGTAGGCCCGGCGGCTCAGGCCCGGCGGCTCAGGCCCGGCGGCTCACGTCCTCCGGCGCACGAGGAGCCAGGTCGCGAGCGCGGCGACGGCGACGGCGAGCACGCCGCCCCCGATCCACAGGGCGTCGACGGGCACGGATGCCGCTGCGGCATCCGTGGGCTCCTGCTCCTGCTCGCTCGGGGCGCTGACGACCGAGTCACCGCCGCAGGAGCCCGCCTCGGCCGTGCCCTCGGCGAGCACGACGCCTGCGGCGGGCTGCCAGTCGAACGCCCAGCTTCCCGAGATCGGGTGGCCGTCGGTCGAGACCACCTGCCACGTGACGGTGTACTCCCCCGGCTCGCCGAGCTGCACCTCGGTCGCCGCGGTCGCGCCGGCGACCTCGGTGCAGCCGTCGCCGTAGTACGCGCCGTCGGGGCCCTGCACCAGGAGCGTCGAGCCGCCGACGTCGAGCAGCTCGTCGTTCGTCTCGAGCGAGATCGTGCCGGGCTGTTCGGTGACGACCGCGCCCTCGGCGGGCGACATCGCGATCACGTGGTTGTGCGCCGACGCCGGCAGTGCCGGCACCACGGCGAGGGCAGCGGATGCCGCAAGCACGAGCATCGCGCGCGTCGTCTCGCGCATCACGCGCGTCGTCTCGCGCATCACGCGCCCGATCGGGGTCGACGCGCATTGAGCGCGAGCACGATGCCCACGACACCGACGATGAGGCCGCCGATGCCGAGCACGCGGGCGATCACGTCGTCCGAGCTGCTGGCCGCCGCGGCATCCGTCGTCTGTCCATGGCCACCGTCTGCGGCGTGCTCTGCCGATCCGGTGTCGTCGGTTGCCGCGGCCTGTCCGTGCTCGTCTCCGGTCCCCTCGGTGACGAGGATCGCCGGGGCAGGGCTCTCGGGCTCGGCGGCACCCTCCTCGGCGAGCTCGTTCCAGTTCGTCTCCCCCTCGACGCAGGTCTGCAGCACCGGGAACGCCAGGGTCTCGCCCGCGGCGTCCTCGGGCAGACGCACGGAGAGCTCGATCGCGTCGCGGTAGCCGTCTTCGACTGGCGTGATCGCGGTGTAGACGACCCGGGCGGTGCGGTCGCCCTCGGCGACCTTCTCGATCGTGTAGTTCGGGTGCAGCGTGGGCGAGACGGATTCGATCGACTCGGGGATGTCGATGGCGAGCGCCGTGGTGGGCGAGCCTTCGCAGCCGTGGCTGTAGGCGAAGGTGAGCACGGTGTAGCTGCCCGCGGCGGTGCCGCTGGGCGTGACGGTGACGTGGGCGCTGGCCGCGAGCGGGGCGGCGAGGGCGAGCAGGGCGCCACCGGCGAGACCGGCGGCGGTGAGTCGTGCGATACGCATGGTCGTGTGTGTACTTTCGTGGTCGTTCCTGCAACGTTCGTGCGTCGGCAGGGGAGGTCGTGGAAGCGCTGTGCCGCGTCAGCGCGCGGCAGCGACCACCGGAGGACCACGTGACGAGATGGAGGCAGGAAGCACCGCGCCGATCAGCTGCGTATGGTCGGCGCGGGCCGCGATGCGGGCGGGCGCCACGAGGGTCGGCGCGGGTGTCGACACGAGCCGTCGCACGAAGATGAGTACCGAACGCCGGAGGGCGTCGAACGTAGCGTCGCCGAGTGCGAGCGCGGCGATGGTGAGCACGGCTGCCATCAGGTGCGCAAGCGGCATGAGGGCGTGGCCGTGATCGACGATGGGCAGCGCAGTGATCGCGTCGAGCTGCGCTGCGGCGCTCTGGCCCGCGGTGGCGTGGCCGATGTGCGAACTCGTCACGGCAGGTGCGGCGACGGACGCCCCGCCGAGCGCATAGCAGACGTGCAACGCCGACTGGGCGACGAGCGCCGAGATCGACGTACGGAGGAGTTGCGCGCGCGCGCCGGCCAGCAGCATGGCCAGTGGCAGAGAGAAGGCGAGGGCGAGCAGCACGGCGAGCGGACCTGGAGGCGCTCCGCCGCCGACGGTGTGCGCGAGCGACGCCACGAACGTCGCGAAGGCGGCGATCGTCGCCCCGCGACCTGCGCGTGCGCCCCGTGAAGTCACCCTCTCAGCCTAATCCCAGTCGACCGGCTCGCCGCCCGCCGCGGCCTCATGCCGAACGGCCCTGGGCTCGCGCCCAGGGCCGTCCGGGATCTCACGACCTCAGGAAGTCATCCTCCGGATCGGCCTCAGCCGACGGTGAGCGCGAACGAACTCGTCGTTCCCGTCGGCGTCGTGATGACGAACCGCTCGACCCCGGCCGCGCCCGCCGGGATGGCGAACGTCACCGTCGCCATGCCGATCTCGTCGAACCTCGGTGTGTACTCACGGACGACCGTGCCGGTGCCGAGCTCGACGCCGTCGAGCGAGATGGCCACGGTTCCGGCACCCGGCTCGCTGCGACTGAAGTCGAGCGATGACAGGTTGACCGTCACCTGGTCGCCGACGTCGTAGCCGTCGGCGTCGGGCGCTGAGACGACCACGCCGACCGCGCGCTGCGCGAGGTCGGGAGACGCCGTGCCGAACGCCTCGAACCAGTCGACCATCGCCTCGAGATCGATCTTGCCGCTGTCGGACTTGTTCGTGCCCTGTGCGAGCGTGGCGAAGTTGTCGCCGCCCGACGCGAGGAACGAGTTGGCACCGACGGTGTACGTGGCGGCCGGGTCGATCGGCACGCCGTCGAGGAACATCTCGGTGATGTGCGATCCGTCGGGAGCCGTCGGGTCGTACGTGTACGTGAATGCAGCGTTCACGCCGAGCTTGAGGAACGGACGGCTCGCGCCGGCCGGCTGCCACTGCTGCTCCAGCACCTGCTTGATCTGGGCTCCCGTGAGATCCATCGTCACGAGGGTGTTCGCGAACGGCTGCACCGTCGCGGCCTCGCGGTAGGTGACCTCGCCCTGATCGATGTCGGCACGCAGGCCCCCGGGGTTCATGAACGTGATGTCCACGTCTCGGGTGCCGTCGACCTCGAGTGCCCACAGCTGCACGTCGGCCACGAAGTTGCCGAGCGTCGACTCGCCACCGCGGTTCTCGACGAATGACACCGCCGGATCCGAGGCGACCGCGCGTCCGAGCGGTGCGGTGGTCTCGCCGACCACGACGCTGCCGAGCTCATCGGCGACGACCTTGGCCTCTGCGACGATCTTCGCGACCCTCCGGTCGTCCGCATAGAGCGGCTCCCCCGTCGGGCTCATGAGCGGCATGATCGTGTTCTCCATGCTGACGATCGAGTCGCTCTTGCGATCCCAGACGATCTCCATGTTGGAGAACTTCTCGCCGTACTGGCCGCTCGAGATGACGGGGCGACCGTCGATCACGTGGTTGTAAGCGAGGTGGGTGTGGCCCGAGACGATCGCGTCGATGTTGTCGTTCGCGCCGAGCACGATCTTGCCGAAACGGGAGTTCGGGTCGGTCGCCGACTCGATGCTCGTGGTCGCGGCGCCCTCGTGCACGAGCATGATGACGATGTCGGCCTCGCCGTTCTTCCTCTGCCCGTCGCTCAACTGGTCGGCGACGCGGTTCGCGGCCTCGACCGGGGACCCGACGGTGATGTCGGCGATGCCGGCAGGGCTCACGAGCGATGGCAGCTCGTCGGTGACGGCGCCGACGAATCCGATCGTCACGCCCTTGAACCGCTTCAGCCAATACTCGGGCAGGGCCGGCTCACCGGTCGCCTTGTCGTAGATGTTGGCGCCGAGGTACTCCCAGTCGGCCATCGGCATCACCCGGTCGGTGAGGTCGGCGAAGCCCTTGTCGAACTCGTGGTTGCCCACGGCACTCACGTCGAGTCCGGCGGCGTTCAGCGCCTCGATCGTGGGCACGTCCTGCTGGATGAACGACGTGAACGTGGAGGCGCCGATCAGGTCGCCCGCCGCGGCGAACACGGTGTGCCGGTTCTCGTCGCGGATCTGCTCGACCGCCGTGGCGAGTGCCGCTGCGCCGCCGGAGCTCCCCGACTGCTCGATGCGACCGTGGAAGTCGTTCACGGTGACGAGGTTGATCTCGACCGTCTGGCCCGGCTTGTCGGGCTTGGCCGCCGCCGGGGTGGCCTGCGCGGCCGCTGCACCGCCAAGGGTGAGGGCGATCGCGGTCGCCCCGGCCAGCGCCCCCGCAGCAAGCCGCTTTCGTGTCGTCGTCGATGCGTGGGCGCGATCGACTTCCGCGCCACTGGAACGTTGATGCATTCCGTTGTCTCCTCTGCGAGTCGCGCCGAGGAGCGTCGGTGATCCCCGGGCTGTGCGCGCCCCCGCGCGATGCTGGGGACTCTCGTAGCCTAGGAGCGCTCATCGGCCCTGCCAAGGGGTCGGAGGCATTGATCCGGTGCTCGTCGCCCGTTGTTCCCGCGGGAGCGCTCAGATGAGCACGATCCGGCACGACGGCCGCGCAGATGCGCATTCGGGCGTCGCCGGGTGCTACTCGACCAGCGGGGCGCCGAGTGCTGCTCGACCACCCGAGGGGTCAGAGCCGCACGATCTCGGTGACGCGCACCACCGCCGCACCCTCCTCGGCGGATGCCGCGAGGTCGACCTCCGCGCGGATGCGCCAGTCGTGGTCGCCCGCGGGATCGTCGATCGTCTGCTCGACCCGCCAGCGGCCCGACGCGGCATCCGTCTCATCGATCGCGACCAGCCGAGGCGAGCGCGCGGCGCCGCCCGTGAGGATGTCGTCGTGCTCGGCGTAGTAGCGGTCGAGCGCGTCGGGCCAGCCGGCGTCGGGATCGAGCTCGGCGAGCTCGTCATCGCGCTCGAGCGCCGCGAGCTGCACCCGGCGGAACAGCTCGTTGCGCACGAGCACCGTGAAGGCGCGGCGATTCGTGACGACCGACGGCGGGGCCGGCGGAACTACCGCCTGCTCGTCCTCGGGCAGGTGGCTCGTCGGGTCGACCAGCTCGTTCCACTCGTCGACGAGGCTCGAGTCGACCTGCCGCACGAGCTCGCCGAGCCACTCGATGATGTCGAGCAGCTCCTCGTCCTTCGCGTCGGCGGGCACCGTCTGGCGGATGGCGCGGAACGCGTCGGAGAGGTAGCGCAGCACGAGTCCCTCGCTGCGGGCGAGTTGGTAAAACGACACGTACTCGCCGAACGACATCGACCGCTCGAACATGTCGCGCACGACCGTCTTCGGTGAGAGCTCGAAGTCGCGCACCCACGGCTGGCTCGACGCGAACGTCTCGAACGCCTGTGCGAGCAGCTCGTCGAGGGGCTTGGGCCAGGTCACCTCCTCGAGCGCCTCCATGCGCTGCTCGTACTCGATGCCGTCCTGCTTCATCGCGGCCACCGCCTCGCCGCGGGCCCGGTACTGCTGCTGCGAGAGGATCGGTCGCGGGTCGTCGAGGGTGGACTCGATGATCGACACCACGTCGAGTGCGTAGTGCCCGGTTCCGACGCCGTCGGTCCCTGAGCCTGCCGAAGGGCCCGGCGCCTCGTTCGGGTCGAGCAGTTCGATCGCCGCGAGCGCGAACGGCGAGAGCGGCTGGTTGAGCGCGAAGTTCGGCTGCAGGTCGACGGTGAGCCGGATCTGCACCGCGGGCTGACGGTCGCGATTCGCTTCGGGGGTGCTTACCGGCCATCCGGATGTCGCGGTCGCGGCGTTCGTGGCCGGATTGCACCCCGGGAACGCGGAAGGGAGCGCGGGGACGATCTCGACCACGCCCGCGTCGCGCAGCGTGCGGAAGATCTCGAGCGCGCGATGCGCCAGCTCGAACTGCCGCGCCCGCGGCTCGTGGTTGTGGAACACGAGCGAGCGGATGTCGCCGATCACGTCTCCACCGCGCGCGATCACGTTGATCAGCATCGCGGCGGTGAGCCCCAGCTGCGGCACGAGCGGCTCGGGTTCCGCGGCGACGAGCCGGTCGAAGGAGCCCTCGCCCCAGGTGATCTGGCCTGCCGGCGCCTTCTTGCGCACGACCTTCTTCAGCTTCTTGGGGTCGTCGCCCGCCTTGCGGATCGCGAGGTCGTTCTCGATCTCGTGGTCGGGGGCGAGCACGACGACGGTGCCCGCGGTGTCGTAGCCGGCGCGGCCCGCCCGCCCCGCGATCTGGTGGAACTCACGGGCGCTGAGCTTGCGCATCCGCTGGCCGTCGTACTTGGACAGCGCGGTGATGAGCACCGACCGGATGGGCACGTTGATACCGACGCCGAGGGTGTCGGTTCCGCAGATGACCCGAAGGAGGCCGCGCTGCGCGAGCGTCTCGACGAGTCGCCGGTAGCGGGGCAGCATGCCGGCGTGGTGCACGCCGATGCCCGAGCGCACGAGTCGCGACAGCGTCTTGCCGAACGCCGTGGTGAAGCGGAACCCGCCGATGGCGTCGGCGATCTCGTCGCGCTGCTCGCGGGTGACGACCCGGATCGACGACAGCGCCTGGGCGCGTTCCATGGCCGCCGCCTGGGAGAAGTGCACGATGTACACGGGGGCCTGGCGGGTCGCGATGAGGTCCTCCACCGTCTCCTGCACGGGCGTCTTCGCGTACGAGAAGTGCAGCGGCACCGGGCGGTCGACGCCCGTGACCCGGGCGGTCTCGCGGCCGGTGCGACGTGTCAGGTCGTCGGCGATGTCGGTGACGTCACCTAAGGTCGCCGACATGAGGATGAACTGCGCCCGAGTGAGGGTGATCAGCGGCACCTGCCAGGCCCAGCCCCGCTCGGGGTCGCCGTAGTAGTGGAACTCGTCCATGACGACCTGGTCGATCGCGGCATCCGGCCCTCGGCGCAGCGCGAGGTTCGCGACGATCTCGGCCGTGCAGCAGATGATCGGGGCATCGGGGTTCACCGAGCTGTCGCCAGTGACCATGCCGACGTTCTCGGCGCCGAAGATCTCGACGAGCTGGAAGAACTTCTCGCTCACGAGCGCCTTGATGGGCGCGGTGTAGTACGAGCGGCCGCCCCGGGCGACGGATGCCGCGTGCGCCGCGACCGCGACGAGCGACTTGCCAGTGCCGGTGGGCGTCGACAGGATGACGTTGGCGCCCGAGACGATCTCGATGATCGCCTCGTCCTGCGCGGGATAGAGCGCGAAGCCGCGAGCCGATGCCCAGTCGACGAAGGCGTCGTACATCGCGTCGGCGTCGTACGGGCGCGGGGCGCGGCTGAGGAGGGGCTCGGTCATCCGTCCGAGTCTGTCACGACGCGCCGTCTGCCGTGCGAGGCGGCTCGCTGGCCTCGGGCCGGCCCGACGAACGAGAAGGGGGGAGCCGGCCGCACCCCGATGTCGGGTCGAGATGCTGACCGGCTCTCCGATCGCCTGCCGCAGTGACAGTTCCCCCTGCGGTCCGCGGCCCGACGATCGCTTCTACGCTACGAGCGGAGTGCGGGCGACGGCATCAGGGCTACCCCTGAACTACTTGATCCGCACGTTCGCCGCCCACTAGCGTTCGCAGAGATGTCGCCCGGCGCCGGCGCGCACACACCGACCCAGGAGGATCCACATGCTGATCGCCCCCGACAAGGGCACCGAGTCGGCGACCGAACCCGAGCCCGGCACCTTCGACGCGGCGCTCGTGGTCGTGCACGGCATGGGCGACGCATACAAGAGCCAGATACTGCTCGAATGGGCCGAGCCCATCCTCGAGCGCATGGACTGGATCGCCCGCGACCGGGTGATCGGCGCCGACGAGCGCCACGGCGTGACGATCCACGACTCCGACCTCTCGGGAGACGTGCCGATGGTGACCGCCACCGTGCGGTTCCCGAAACGTCGCGATCCGAACGCACCGGATGCCCCGGACACCCCGGTCGAGACCGTCGAGCGCAAGGTCGCGATCCTCGAGGCACGCTGGTCGGAGTCGTTCGTGCCGATGACGCGCGCGCAGGTGTTCCGCTGGGCGGTGCCGTTCATGTGGCGCGCGATCACCCGCAGCCTCGGCCTCTTCCTCGGCACCATGGTGCTGCTGCCGTGGATGACGCTCGTGCACCATCTCACGGCCCCGCGCGAGCGGCTGCTCGTCAAGGTCATGCCGCGCACGATCAACGTCATCATCGATTCGATCCGGCTCGTCGTGTCGACCGCGGCGTTCATCGTGACCTGGGTGTTCCTCGTGCTCGTCGGCGTGATCCTGACGCCGATCCTGCCGCTGCTGAGCCCGCTGCTCCTGATCCCGTGGTTCAAGGACATCGCACAGGCCGTGCTCGATGGGCTCGTCGAGTCGATCGGCGATGTCGCATCGTGGAAGGAGCGACCCGTGCGCGCCTCGGCGATGCGCCTCGTCGTGCGCGACGCCCTCGCCCGGGCGAAGGAGCTCGTCGGCGACGGCGACGTGCACCTCTTCGCCCACTCGCAGGGCGCGGCGGTCGCGACGTTCACGCTGTTCGAGGAACTCGACCCCGCCGAGTTCCACGTGCGCCGCCTCACGACGGTCGGCGCCGCGGTCGTGCTGCTCGGCCGCGAGAGCTGGCAGGGCCGCAAGGACGCGTACACCCCGGTGCAGACGTGGATCGACCGTAACCGCGACGCCGCACCGAAGGATCGCGTCGCGTGGGAGAACCACTGGGCGATCTGGGACCCGTTCTCGGCGGGGCCGATCGCCGACACGTCGGCCGCCGCGCGCAAGCGCTGGCGGGCGGCGTACTTCCCATCGGCCGACACCGTCGCCGACGGCCCCGAGGAGCATGCCGTGCACAACACGAGCCAGCCGTTCCTCGACCACGGGATGTACTTCGCGAACACCGTGCAGGTGGTCGAGCCGACCGCGCGCCACCTGCTGGGCCCCGACTTCCCGAATGTGCCGAGGCCGGTCGACTACATCCGCAACCGGCTGGTCGTCATCGACAAGAAGTCGCTCGGACTCTCGACGATCGCGGCGGTCGTCATCGCCGCGATCACGCCGGGGCTGCCCGCGGCATCCGTCGCCTTCGCCTGGCTCATCACCGCGGTGGCGACCGCGATCGGGTCGGTCATCGCGTTCTTCACCGCGGCCGATGCCGAGACCTCGGTCACCGCCGCGGTCGGTGCGGTGTCGTTCCTCGTCACCGACGGGAGGCTGTCGGCGATCGGCTGGGTCGTCGCCTCCGCCCTGCTGCTCGCGCTGCTCGTGTGGCTCAACCAGCTCATGCAGAAGCAGACCGAACGCTCCATCGTGTGGGACCGCTGCCCGCTCGACGTGCGCACGTGGCTCGTCGTGACCGCGATCCCGCGGGCGCTCTACGTGCTCGTCGCCGCGCTGGTCGTATGGTTCGCCCTCCTCTCGTGGACCACGCCGCGGCCCGGAGCCGGCTGGATGGTCTTCTGGGCGGCGGTGCTCGTGATCGTCGCTGGGTTCGTCATCCTCGAGCCCCGGTTCGCGCCCGCACCCGTGATCGTGCCGGCGCACCCTTCGCCCGAGCGGGCCACGGTGCTCCCGCCGGCCGAGCCGATGCGACTCGGCGTGGCGATCGCGAGCGATGAGTACCGCTCCGAGCTCGCCGCCCGACGCGCGAACCTCCAGCCCGAGGGCCTGTGGGCGGCCTGGTGGGCGAAGCACTTCCACCACTGGTCTCCGGATGCTACGGGGACCTCGACGCCCGGACGGTAGGCCGCCACACCCCCGCCGGGTCGCCCCCCGTCACGAGCTCGACCACCGCCTCGATCAGGCGGAACGGCACGAGCGCGACGAGATGCAGCGCGATCAGCGGGGTGAGCACCGCGGTCGGGTAGTTGAGCACGAGCATCAGCGGGGCGAGCCCGCCCCACGGCAGCGCGGCGAGCGCCGGCAGCAGCGCAAGCGCCAGCCAGGCGGGGTGCCAGAACGCGGCGACGGATGCCCCGACCACGACGAGCGTGCCGACGACGGCCTGCACCATGAACACCACGCCGGCGGCACCGCCGAACTCGCGCTCCCGGTCGGCCGCCACCCACGCCCACATGAGCCATGCGCGGAGGAGCGGTACGCGCTGTTCGCGGAGCGCGGTGCGCAACACGCGGTCGTCCTCACGACGCTGTGCGAGCGCTGCGCGTCGGTCGCCGAGCCGGGCTGCGACGGCCGAGCGATCGTCGTGCAGCACCGCGGGCGCCGACTGGCGGCCGTAGCTCGCGATGAAGCTCCACAGCCACATCGGAACCGACGCGAGATCGGTGACGCGGCCCGGGGCCACGGCGTAGTGCCGTTTCGACACCGGATCGTCGTAGCCGAAGCCGGCACGGAGCACGAAGCGGTGGTCGTCGGCCGGCCGCTGTGCGAGCAGCAGCTCGTCGAGCGGGCGGCGTCCGTCGGCGGTTCGGAACGGCATGTGCTCTCCTTCGGTTGCCACCATCCTGCCGACTTGCGTCAACCGAGCAGCAGCGCCACAGCGAGCAGCGCCGGGACCGATCCGATCGTCGTGAGGAAGACCGTGTCGCGGGCGACGATCTCGGCGGTCTCGTAGCGTTGGGCGAAATTGAAGACGTTCTGGGCGGTGGGCAGTGCCGCGAGCACCGTCACGGCGTACAGCTCGATGCCGTCGAGCCCGAACACGAACCGCCCGAGCGTCCACGCGACCACGGGCATCGCGACGAGCTTCAGCATCGTCGCGAGCAGGACATCGCGACGCCCCGTGCCGGGCTCGAACAGTCGCTGGCCGTGCAGGGAGAGGCCGTACGCGATGAGCATGAGCGGCACCGCGGCGTTGCCGATGAGCTCGATCGGCTCGAGCACGATGGGCGGCAGCTCGATGCCCGACACGGCGACGAGCACGCCCAGGAGCGAGCCGATGATGATCGGGTTCGTGAGCGTCGAGCGCACGATGGCCCGCGCCGAAGTTCGCCCCTCGACCCGCGCGCCGAGCACCGCGAGCCCGACGGGCGCGAACAGCAGCAGCTGGAGCAGCACGATGGGCGCGGCGTAGGCGGCGTCGCCGAGCATGTACACGGCGATCGGGATGCCGAAATTGTTGCCGTTGACGTACCCGGCCGAGAGCGAGCCGATGACGGTGCGGGCGAGACCGCGCCGCCAGACCACGAGCGAGACGAGACCGAAGACGAGCATCATCCCCGCGGCCGCGAGCGCTGAGACGGGCAACAGGGCGGAGAACAGCGCCGCGACGTCGGCGGTCGCGAGCACCGAGAACAGCAGGAACGGCGCCAGCACGTTGAAGTTGAGCATCGCGAGCACCGGACGGGCACCGGGGCCGAGCACGCCCGTGCGACCCGCGAGCCAGCCGACGAACACCGCGAGCGCGATGACGGCGAATCCCGTGAAGATCTGGATCATGCGCGCAGGCCCACCGGCCGAGAGGTGCGCGCATGGTTCATCGCCTCGACCCTACCTCTCGTTCTCGACCGCCGATCCGGTACGCACCTAGGCTCTGACATGCACGCGGAGTCGGACCGGAGGGAAGACGATGGCGAGAGCAGTCGAGCACCACGACGGTTCGGACCGCCGTGCTGCCGCGGCATCCGTGCCCCTCGAAACCGTCGACGCGTGGTGGCGCGCGGCGAACTACCTGAGCGTCGGGCAGATCTACCTCATGCGCAACCCGCTGCTCGTGCGGCCGCTCGAACCCGGCGACGTCAAGCCGCGGCTGCTCGGGCACTGGGGCACCTCGCCCGGGCTCAACCTCGTCTACGCGCACCTCAACCGTGCGATCGTCGAGCGCGGAACGCCGACGCTGTACGTGTGCGGTCCGGGGCACGGGGGACCCGCGATGGTCGCCAACGCCTGGCTCGACGGCACCTACTCCGAGCTGTTCCCCGGCGTGACCTTCGACCGGCGGGGCATGGAGCGGCTCTTCCGCCAGTTCTCGTTTCCCGGCGGCATCCCGTCGCACGCCGCCCCCGAGACGCCGGGCTCGATCAACGAGGGCGGCGAGCTCGGCTACTCGCTCATGCACGCCTACGGTGCGGTGCTCGACAACCCGGGACTCGTCGTCGCGTGCGTCATCGGCGACGGCGAGGCCGAGACAGGCCCGCTCGCCGCGAGCTGGCGCGGTCACGCGTTCCTGAACCCGATGAGCGACGGCGCGGTGCTGCCGATCCTGCACCTGAACGGCTTCAAGATCGCGAACCCGACGCTGCTCGCGCGCATCACCGAGGGCGAGTTGGTCGACTTCTTCCGCGGCAACGGCTACGAACCGCTGCTCGTCACGGGCGGGTTCGACGGCGAAGACGTCATGTCGGTGCACGCACGCATGGCCGACGCGATCGACGTCGCCTACGATCGCATCGCCGACATCCGAGCGGATGCCGCGGCCGGCGCCTTCGGCGACCTGCCGCCGCGCTGGCCCGCCATCGTGCTGCGCACCCCGAAGGGGTGGACGGGGCCCGACGTGGTCGACGGCGTGCAGGTCGAGGGCACGTTCCACGCGCATCAGGTGCCGCTCGCGGAGGTACGTGAGAACCCCGAGCACCTCGCGATGCTCGAGGACTGGCTGCGTTCGTACCGCCCCGAGGAGCTCTTCGAGGACGACGGTCGCCCGGTCGCCGGGTTCGACGCCCTGCGTCCCCGGGGCGAACTGCGCATGAGCGCGAGCCCGCTCGCGAACGGCGGCGTCGCCCGGCGGCTCTCCCTGCCCGCCACCGCGCCGTTCGCGGTCGACGCCTCGCCCGGCGCTCGCGGCGGCTCCGCCGAGGCGATGACCGTGTTCGGTCGCTGGCTGGTCGAGCTCATCCGGGAGAATTCCGACGACGTACGGCTGTTCGGTCCCGACGAGGTGCTGTCGAACCGGCTGGGCGCGGTGTTCGACGTCACCTCCCGGGCGTGGGCGGCGCAGCTGCATCCGCTCGACGAGCACCTCGCCCGATCGGGACGCGTCATCGAGGCGCTCAGCGAGCACCTCATGCAGGGCATGCTCGAGGGGTACCTGCTCACCGGGCGGCACGGGCTCCTCACGAGCTATGAGGCGTTCATCCACATCGTCGACTCGATGTTCAACCAGCACGCGAAATGGCTCGAGGAGGCGTTGGATGTGCGGTGGCGGGGCGACCTCGCGTCGCTGAACCACCTGCTCTCGTCGCACGTGTGGCGGCAGGACCACAACGGGTTCTCGCACCAGGATCCGGGATTCCTGAACGTCGTCGTGAACAAGCAGGCCGGGGTCGTGCGGGTGTACCTCCCGCCCGACGCCAACACCCTGCTCGCTGTCATGCGCCACGTGTTCGGCACGCGGAACCGGGTCAATGTCGTCGTCGCCGGCAAGCAACCGCAACCGCAGTGGCTCTCGGCCGAGGAGGCCGATGCGCACGTCGAGGCTGGGCTCGGCGTGTGGGCGTGGGCGGGCAACGAGCCCGGTTTCGAGCAGGCGGATGCCGCGGCATCCGTGCCCGACGTCGTGCTGGCGTGCGCGGGCGACGTGCCGACGATGGAGGCGGTCGCGGCCGCACAGCTGCTGCGCGACCGCCTGCCCGACCTCGCCGTGCGCGTCGTGAACGTGGTCGACCTCATGCGCCTGCAGGACCCGTCGCACCACCCGCACGGCATGCCCGATCGCGAGTTCGACGCGATCTTCACGCGCGAGCGCCCCGTAATCTTCGCGTTCCACGGGTACGCGTCGCTCATCCACCAGCTCGCGTACCGCCGCACGAACCACGCCAACGTGCACGTGCGCGGCTTCATCGAGAGGGGCACGACGACGACGCCGTTCGACATGGTGCACCTCAACGAGCTCGACCGGTACCGGCTGGCCCTCGACGTGCTGCACCGCGTGCCCGACCTCGCCGCCCGCCCCGGTGTCGCCGAGATCGCCGACGAGTGGCACGCGGCCCGCGCAGCCGCCCGCGACTACGCCTACGAGCACGGTGAAGACCCCGAGTGGATCACGGGGTGGGAGTTCCGGGCCTGAGCCTCGTCCCCCTCATCCGTCACCAGCGGGCGTGCACCTGCGTGCGGATCTCGCGGTCGTAGAGTTCGCGAACGGATGCCTCGAAGTCCTCGGGCAGCTCGATGGAACCCCCGGCGGCGTTCGCCCGCGCCTGCTCGGGACTGCGCGCGCCGGGAATCACCGAGCTCACCCCCTTCTGCATGGACACCCACGCGAGCGCGACCTGCGCGGCCGTGCGCTCGGGCGCGGCCTCGTGCGCGAGCTCGGCGAACTCCGCGGCCGCGCGCACGCCCGTCTCGTAGTCGACGCCCGAGAAGGTCTCGCCGACGTCGAACGACTCGCCCGTGCGGTTGAAGCTGCGGTGGTCATTCGGCGCGAAGCGGGTATCGAGCGTGTACCGTCCCGAGAGCAGGCCGCTCGCAAGGGGCACGCGCGCGATGATGCCGACGCCGGCGTCCCACGCGGCGGGCAGCACCTCGTCGAGCGGCTTCAGACGGAAGGCGTTCAGGATGATCTGCACGGTGGCGACGTTCGGCCGCGCGACGGCCGTGAGGGCCTCCTCGACCTGCTCGACGCTCACGCCGTACGCGGCGATCGCACCCTCGTCGACGAGCGTGTCGAGCGCGTCGAAGACGCGGTCGTCGGAGTACACCGCGGTCGGCGGGCAGTGCAACTGCACGAGGTCGAGCGTGTCGACGCCGAGATTCGCGCGAGAGCGGTCGGTCCAGGCGCGGAAGTGCTCGAGCGAGTAGTTCTCGTGCTCCTGCGGCATCCGTCGCCCCATCTTGGTGGCGACCGTGACGCCCGAGCCGGGATGCTCGCGCAGCCATCGGCCGATGAGTGTCTCGCTGCGCCCGTCGCCGTAGACGTCGGCCGTGTCGAAGAAGGTGACGCCCGCGTCGTGCGCGGCGTCGAGCACGGCGAGCGCTTCCGTCTCGTCGACGTTTCCCCAGTCGGCGCCGAGCTGCCAGGTGCCGAGCCCGATGACGGAGACGGTTCGGTCGGTGCGGCCGAGCGTGCGGGTCTGCATGATGGGGTTCCTCCGTTCATCACGCCTTCGCCGGCGAGTACCGGGTGGCCGACCAGGCGCCGCCGATCGCGCTCACCTTGGTGTCGCGCCATCCTGCCGATCTCATCACGTCGCGCACGGCGTTGTCGCCCGGGGCGGCACTCTCGCGTCCCTTGCCGTGCACGACCCACACCTGCGTGGCGATGCCGCACTCGCCGAGCCACACGGGCAGCGCCGCGAGCTCGGCGTCGCCGCGCACGACCACGACGACCACGTCGGCCTCCCACGGCGGCAGGCGCGCGGCATCCGCCAGGGCCTCCTCGAGCTCGGGGCGGGGAAGCTCGCCGCGCACCGCAACCGTCTCGTCGTGTGCGACGCCGAGCTTCTCGGCAAGCGACGGCGGCGGCTTCATGAGCGCGTCGGCCCACGCGCGCGCGGCCGCGCCGAGCCGGAATCGATACGTGCGTCCCTCGGCCACGAACGAGACGACGCCGTCGGCCACCTCCACCTGCGACCACGCGGAGCGCGCAACGCGGGCGCGCCGCTCTCCGGAGATCTGCAACTCGGCCGACTCGAGGTGGAGCGTGACGGCAGCACCGCCATGCTCGCCGATCCAGATCGCCTTCGCCTGCCTTCCCATGCATCACCCCCGCATCATGATCGTCGCGGGCGCCGCCGGATGCAATGCCCCCAAGGGGTGTCATGCACGGCGAGCGGATGCCGCGGGCCGACCCCCGGTGAAGGGGCCGGCCCGCGGCATCCGCTCGGTCGACTCAGAGCTCCTGCTCGGCACCGAAGCGCTGCCGCGCCTCGACGGGGATGAGCGGATGCTCCGCGCGGGCCGTGATCTGCTGCACCGCCCACGAGTTGCCGTCGGGGTCCTCGAATCCGAAGAACGTGCCGCCGTCGCGCGGGTCGATGACCTGGATCTCGCTCGCGTCCACGCCGCGGCCCACGAGCTCGGCGCGCGCCGCTTCGGCGTCGGCGACGACGAGCTGGATGCCCTTGAGCGAGCCGGGCGTCATCTCCCGCTGGGCCGGCAGCGTGCCCATGACGATCGAGCATCCCGATCCGCGCGGCGTGAGCTGCGCGAACCGCATCTCGCCCATGACGGTGTCGTGGTCGAGGTCGAAGCCGACCTTGTCGCGGTAGAACTCGATGGCGAGGTCGATGTCGCTGACCGGGAGGATGACGACCTCCAGGGTCCAGTCCATGATGTGCTCCTGTCTCTCACTGGGGGGTGACGGATGCCGCGGCATCCACTCGCTCAGGCCGCGAGCAGCGCGTCGAGGCGCTCGTAGCCCTCGCGCACGCCTTGCTCCATGCCGCTCGCGGCCATGCCGTCGCGCGACTCGACGGTGGGGTACACCGAGTGGATCTTCAGCCGCGAGCGGCCGTCGCCGAGGTCTTCGAACGTCATCGACTCGATCGCGACGACGTCGGGGAAGCCCTCGAACTCGAACGTCTGGATGGCGAACTCGTTCTCGCGGACGGTGTGGAAGGTGCCGTTGAACGCCCAGGACTCGCCCTTCGGGTCGACGTGCACGTAGCGGTAGCCGCCCTTCGACACGAAGTCCCATCGCTCGACGGTCATCTCGTAGCCGTTCGGCCCGAGCCACTTCGTGATGAGCGCGGGGTCGCGGTGTGCGTTGAACAGCGCTTCAACGGGAGCGTCGAACTCGCGCTCGATCTCGATGAAGGGAAGCCCTTCGGGGACGTTGATGCTGACGGCGTTGGTGGCGGTGTTCATGATCTCGTCTCCTTCTGTGCTGCGCCGGGTTTCGTGCCGGCATCGGATGCCGCGGCGTCGGCGCCGCGGTCGGTGGCGAGCAGCGCGTCCAATGCGCGGAACTGCTGCTCGTGGATCAGCCGGTAGCGGTCGATCCACGCGGTGAGCGCTTCGAGCTGAGCCGCCGCGAGGTGCACGGGCCGGCGTTGCGCGTCGCGCGTGCGCGTGACCAGCCCCGCCTGCTCGAGCACCTGGATGTGCTTCGACACGGCCTGCTTGGTGATCTCGAACGGTTCGGCGAGCTCGTTGACCGTGGCCGGCCCGCGGCTCAGGCGGGCGATGATGCGGCGGCGAACCGGGTCGGCCAGCGCCATGAAGGCGCGGTCGAGGCGGTCGTCGGCGCTCGGATCCACGATCATCGCGCCTCCAATCAACTATTTCTTTGATCAACCGATTGATTGATTATAGAATAGGCCGCGTTCGTGCCGCCGTCAAGCGTTTCCGAGCCTTCGATTCTGAGACACGCCAATGGGGGGAGTTCAGCTGAGGCCGATCGGCAATAGCGTGAGCGCACGCACTCTCGCGTCAATGAAAGGAGCCCATCGTGGCAGGATCTCGGCCGGGCGGCGTCACCCTCGTCGCCGTCCTCGCATGGATCAGCGGTGCGATCCAGATCATCTCCGGCATCGTCGTGCTCCTGGGCGCCGGCAGCGTGGCGGTCGCCGCGACCGCCGCGTGGGTGGCGATCATCATCGGCATCATCACGATCCTCGTCAGCCTCGGACTGTTCCGCGGCAGCAACGCGGCCCGCATCATCGTGACGATCGTCTTCGTGCTGAACCTGGCCGCGGCGATCTACACGGCCATCGCCGCGCCGAACCAGCTCTGGTCGGCGATCATCAGCGGCGTTCTCGCCGTGATCGGCCTCATCCTGCTCTACACCGCTCGCGCGAACGAGTTCTTCCGAAGCTGAACGACGACAACGGCGGCCCGCTTCGCCGGGCCGCCGTTTCGCCGCCCTGAATCGATCGGCACGTGAAGCGACTCGCCGACGATTCGGCGGTATCGTCCTCCCATGACGCACACCACGCCCCCCGATCGGGCCGTCGGATCGGGCCGCGCACTCGTGCTCGCACTGCCTGCGATCATCCTCGGTGCGCTCGCCGTGCTGTTCTACGCGGCCGTCATGGTCACCGGTGGGGTGGGCTACATCCTGCTGCTCTCACCGGCGGTCGTCGTCGTCTGGCTCTTCGCGCTCGGGTCGAGCGTGCTCGCCGTCCTGAGCCTCCGTGCGTCCCGCACCCCGGTGACCATCGCCGCCGTGATCATCGGCGCCGCGGCGCTCCTCGCCAGCCTGGCGTTCGGCGTGGTCACCGGCTTCCGCATCCTCATCTGACGGCACGGCGTCACCGCTGTCGCCCGGTGCGCCCGGTGTGGTGGGATGACCACATGGATATCACGGTGGCACGCAGCACCGGCCTCACCACCGCGGAGGTCGCGGAGCGTGTCGCCCGCGGCGAGACGAACGCGTTCGAAAGCCCCACGAGCCGCAGCGCGTGGAGCATCGTGCGCGCCAATGTGTTCACGCTCTTCAACGGGATCATCGCCGCGTGCTTCGTCGTGCTGCTGCTCATCGGCCGCTGGCAGGACGCGCTGTTCGGCTTCAGCGCGATCGCGAACACGATCATCGGCTCGGTGCAGGAGTTCCGCGCGAAGCGCGCGCTCGACAAGCTGGCGCTGCTGCACGCGCCGCACGCGCGGGTGCTCCGCGACGGTGAGGAGCAGGAGGTCGCGCTCGGCGAGGTCGTGCTCGGCGACCTGCTCGTGCTGCGGGCGGGCGACCAGGTGGCCGCGGACGCCCGGGTCGAGGCATCCGAACGGCTGCAACTCGACGAGTCGATGCTCACCGGGGAGTCCGATCCCGTCGACAAGGGCCCGGGCGACGCCGTGCTCTCGGGGTCGATCGTGATCGGCGGCGGCGGCACCGCCGTCGTCGACAAGGTCGGCGCCGACTCGTTCGCGAACAGGCTCTCGAGCGAGGCCAAGCAGTTCTCGCTCGTGGCATCCGAGCTCCGTGCCTCGATCAACCGGGTGCTCGGCTGGATCGCGTGGATCGTCGGCCCCGTCAGCCTGCTCGTGCTGAACGCGCAGATGGCGACGAAGGGCGGCTGGGCCGAGGCGATCGAAAGCGGCGCGTGGCAGGATGCCGCGGTCGCATCCATTGCGGCGATCGTCGCGATGATCCCGCTCGGCCTCGTGCTCATGACGAGCATCGCATTCGCGGTCGGCGCCGTGCGGCTCGCGAACCGCAAGGTGCTCGTGCAGGAGCTGCCCGCCGTCGAGGGGCTCGCCCGGGTCGACCTGATCTGCCTCGACAAGACCGGCACCCTCACCGAGGGCGACATCGTCTTCGACGCCGCGCATGCGCTCACCGACGCGCCGCCCGCGGCGTGGCAGGACGTGCTCGCCTGGTACGGCGCCGAGCCCGAGGCGAACGCGACCGCACGCTGCCTCGTCGAGCCGTACCCGGTGCAGCGGATGCTCGAGCCCGAGGCGCGCATCGCGTTCTCGTCGGCCCGCAAGTGGAGTGCGGTCGGGTTCCCGGGCGCCGGCACGTGGGTGCTCGGCGGGCCCGAGATGGTGTTCGCGGCGTCGGGCGACGACCAGATGACGGATGCCGCAGCCGGCACGTCGCGGGCCGGAATCCGCGTGCGGGCCGCCGAGCTCGCAGCCACCGGCCGGCGGACCCTCGTGCTCGCGCACAGCCCCGAGGAGCTCACGCCGGAACGTGCGGACGCGGAGCGCCTGCCCGGCTCCCTCACCCCGGTCACGTTGCTGACCTTCCGCGAGAGCGTGCGACCCGATGCCCGCGACACCCTCGAGTTCTTCGCCGAGCAGGGTGTGGCCGTGCGCATCATCTCGGGCGACAACCCCCAGACGGTCGCCGCGATCGCACGCGAGGTCGGCGTCGACGCGGTCGACGGCTTCGACGCCCGCGAGCTGCCCGGCGACCTCGACGAGCTCGGCGAGGTGCTCGAGCAGCACCTCGTGTTCGGCCGGGTCACGCCGTCGCAGAAGAAGGACATCGTCACCGCATTGCAGCGCCGCGGCCACACCGTCGCGATGACCGGCGACGGCGTCAACGACGCGCTCGCCATCAAGGAGGCCGACATCGGCATCGCGATGGACTCCGGCTCGGCCGCGACGAAGGCCGTGGCGCGGCTGGTGCTGCTGGATGGGCGGTTCTCGCGCCTGCCCGGCGTCGTGGCCGAGGGGCGGCAGGTCATCGCGAACATCGAACGCGTGTCGATGCTGTTCCTCACGAAGACCGCGTACGCGACGGGGCTGGCGGTGATCTTCGGGGTGATGCTGCTGGAGTTCCCGTTCCTGCCGCGGCAGTTGTCGGTCACCGACGGCCTCACGATCGGCATCCCCGCGTTCTTCCTCGCGCTGATGCCCAACCGGCAACGGTACGTACCGGGGTTCCTCCGGCGCTCGCTGAGCTTCGCGATCCCGGCGGGGATCGTGATCGCCCTCGTGCTCGCGCTCTACAGCCGCATGGCCCTCGACGCCGGAATCCCCGAGGCCGAGCTCCGCACCGGGTCGACGCTCATCCTCGGCATCGTCGGGCTCTGGGTGCTCATCGTGCTCTCCCGGCCGATCGACGGGTGGAAGATCGTCATCATCGGCGCCATGATGATCGGCCTGGTGCTCGTCTACGCGATCCCGATCGTGGCGGACTTCCTGCAGTTCGTCGAGCTCAGCCTCACCAGCGCGCTGCTCGTGATCGGGGCATCCGTCATCGCGATCGCGGGGATCGAGGTCGTTCGGTTCGTGCACCGGCGGGCGGTGGCGCGTATGGTGGCCACCACGGCGCCGGCGCTCGTCGCGACGGTCGGCCGGTCGGGGGTCAGCCGGCCGGCGCCGGCGCACCGCGCCGCGACCGGCGGAAGAACTCCGCCCCCCGCCCCGCCCACAGCGCGAGGATGACGAGCCCCGCGACGACACCCCCGATCACGAGCGACCACACCGCCGACGCGTCCGTCGGTCGCACCACGACGTCGATGACCGAGACGAGCACCGACAGCGACACGAACACGGTCACGAAGATGCGCGCGGAGTTGCGCCCCCGCGTGAGGCCCGAGGCCATCGCGATCGTGAGCAGGCCGAGGAGGATCATCGCCGCGCCCCAGAGCGTGATCGCGAGCGCTTCGCCTGCGCGGCGAACCTCGTCGTCGTAGCGCAGCAGGATGAGCACGAGTCCCGCGAGGA
Organism: Agromyces sp. NPDC058484; assembly: GCF_042720415.1. NCBI lineage: Bacteria > Bacillati > Actinomycetota > Actinomycetes > Micrococcales > Microbacteriaceae > Agromyces > Agromyces sp. NPDC058484. The sequence goes on from NZ_JBHXMP010000020.1 coordinate 78,496, forward strand.
TGTCGAGGATGCCCGAGACATAGGTGAGCACGACGACGACGATCACCAGCCCGGGCACGCGTGGCCGGGAGGATGCCTCGCTCATTCTCGCCTCCCACTCCGTCCCGCCTATGGGACCCCCGCGTCCAGCATACGAGCGAGCGGCCCGTGGCCGCCGACTGCTACCGTGCGAGCATGAGGCGCGTCGACGACCAGTCCAGCGGTGGCACCGCCTCGCCGGCTGCAGGCAGCGCCTCGCCGGCCGCAACGGGAGTGGTGCTGATCGCGATGGCGATCGCCGTGTGGTGGCCGGCCTTCACCCTCGGGGCGTGGCATGTGGTCTTCTTCGATCAGATCCTCACCGTGTGGGCCGCGTCGACCGCGGCGCTCTTCTTCGTCGTCTTCGATCGTCGGCCGCAACGGCGGCGCGTGCTCAAGGCGGTTGCATTGTTGCTGCCCAGCGTGTGGATCGTGCTCACGTTCGTCGAGTTCGGCGTTCGCGACTGGGTGACGCTGCTGGCCGATGCCGTCGGATTCGTCGCGGTGCTCTTCGCGATCCCGTTCACGATCTGGATCCTCGTGCGGGTGATGTGGCCGGAGTTCGGGAGCGGGATCTCGATCGGGTGGCGCTGGGGCATCGCAGGCGCGATCGCCGTGATCGCCGTCGGCTCGTTCCTGCTCGGGCTCAACCACCCGCTCTTCCTCACGTGCGAGGACTTCGCGATCAGCGGGAACTCGGAACCGCCCGGCTGCACGCCGCTGCAAGACCTCGAGTGATCCCGAGTGCGACGAGCCCGCGACATCCGCTCGTCGTCGAGGGATTGCGGCGCCGCCGAAGACCGGGCAGCATCGCCGTGACGGCACACCGAGTCGAGAGGTCGCATCATGGTCATACTCAACCCCTACCTCAACTTCAAGGACGACGCGAAGGAGGCGATGGAGTTCTATCGTTCGGTCTTCGGCGGCGAGCTCACCTCGAACACGTTCGCGGAGTACGGGCAGGCCGAGGACCCGGCCGATGCCGACAAGATCATGCACAGCCAGCTCGAGTCCGACGGCATCGTGCTGATGGGCGCCGACACGCCGAGCTTCCTCGAGTACACGGGCCCGGGCAACGTCTCGGTCTCGCTCTCGGGCAGCGCCGACGAAGACGCGAAGCTCCGCGGCTACTGGGAGAAGCTCTCGGGAAGCGGGTCGGTCACCGTGCCGCTCGAGGTTGCGCCGTGGGGCGACGCGTTCGGCATGTGCGTCGACGGCTACGGCATCGCCTGGCTCGTGAACATCGCCGGGAACCGGGAGTAGACACGCGGATGCCGCGGTGCGCCCGAGGGCAGCGCCGCGGCATCCGATTCGAAGCGTCAGTCGAAGAGCTCTGAGAGCCAGCTCTCCTTCTTCTTCTTGCGGTAGTAGCCCTGGTCGCCGTAGCCACGATTGTCGTGGCCACGGTTGTCGTACGACTGCTGCGGGTATGCCTGCTGTCCATAGGCGGGCGCCTGCGGCGGGGCGGGCGGCGCCGCGGGGGGCGCAGCCTGCGCCCGGTCGCCGTACTCGCGAGCGCCGCGCTCGACGATCTTGTCGAGCTCGCCGCGGTCGAGCCACACGCCGCGGCACGTCGGGCAGTAGTCGATCTCGATGCCGCTGCGTTCGCTCATCACGAGCACGGTTCCGTCACTGGGGCACTGCATGGGGCTCCTCCTTCGGGTCTTCTTCGAGCCTACGGAACGAACCTCGGAGGATGCCCCGGATGCGGGGCCGGTGGTGCCGCGCCGCCTGATAGGCTCCGCTTCTCATGCCAGGTGCAGGGGCGAGCGGATGCCGCGGCGCGCCTCACTTGGAGGC
>NZ_JBHXMP010000021.1:0-75109 GCF_042720415.1 Agromyces sp. NPDC058484
GATGCCGCGGCATCCGCTCGCCCGCGCGCACGCACGCGCAGCGGCGCGCCCTCCCCGCGCAGCGGCGCCCTACGCGCGCAACCAGGCCGTGGTATCGGCGGGCAGGCTCCGATCCGAGAGCGCCGAGCTGGCGAGCAGCACCTCGCCCGCGGGCAGCTCCACGGTCGCGAGCCCCGTGTTGGCCACCACGACCACGTCGCCGTTGCGGAACGCCACGACCGACTCGTCGAATCCGTCCAGCCACGACAGCGATCCGGCCGCCATCGCGTGCGCGCGCCGCGAGCGGAGCGCCTCCTGGTACATCGAGAGCGTCGAGCCCTCCACGCCCCGCTGCGCGTCCCGCGCGAGCGCGGCCCACTGCTCGGGCTGCGGCAGCCACGACGCGGCGGACGGGCCGAACCCGTACGATGGCTCGGAGCCCTCCCACGGCAGCGGCACGCGGCATCCATCGCGTCCGTAGCGCTCGCCATCGGTGCGGAACCAGGTGGGATCCTGCCGCGCTTCGTCGGGGAGGTGGATGACCTCGGGCAGGCCGAGCTCCTCACCCTGGTACAGGTACGACGATCCGGGCAGCCCGAGCATGAGCGCCGTCGCCGCGCGGGCGCGCCGCAGCCCCGGCTCATACGACGGGAGCCCGGCGGAGCGCGGCCCGAGACCGTGGCCCTGGGGGTTCTCCGCGGTCACCGAGAGGCGCGTCGCGTGGCGCACGACATCGTGGTTCGACAGCACCCAGGTCGAGGGCGCGCCGACGGCGGCGAACGCCTCGAGCGACGCGTCGATGACCCGGCGGAGGGCCGCGGCATCCCACGGCGTCTCGAGGTACGCGAAGTTGAACGCCTGGTGCATCTCGTCGGGGCGCACCCACTTCGCGATGCGCGGCAGTGGGTCGACCCACGCTTCGGCCGCGAGGATGCGCTCGCCGGGGTACTCCTCGAGCAGCGCGCGCCAGTCGCGGTAGATCTCGTGCACGCCGTCCTGGCCCCAGTAGGGCGCGCCGTCGCCGTTCTCGTCGCTGATGCCGGGCTCGAGCGGCACACCGGATGCCGCGGCATCCGTGGTGAGACCTCCGGCGCCGCCCATGCTGCCCGCGTCGGCGGGCGGCGTGTAGTCGGGCAGGCCCTCGGCCTTGACGAGGCCGTGCGCCACATCGACCCGGAACCCGTCGACGCCGCGGTCGAGCCAGAACCGCAGGATGCGCCGGAACTCCTCGCGCACGTCCTCGTTCGTCCAGTCGAAGTCGGGCTGCGAGCTGTCGAAGAGGTGGAGGTACCACTGGCCCGGCGTGCCGTCGGACTCGAGCACTCGGGTCCAGGCGGGTCCGCCGAACACGGACTCCCAGTTGTTCGGCGGCTCGTCGCCGTCGGGTCCGCCGCCGTCGCGGAAGAGGTAGCGGGCGCGTTCGGCGCTGCCGGCGGGTGCCGCGAGCGCCGCCTGGAACCACTCGTGCTCGTCGGACGAGTGGTTGGGCACGAGGTCGACGATGACTCGGATGCCGCGGTCGTGCGCTTCGGCGAGCATGACGTCGAAGTCGGCGAGCGTGCCGAAGCGGGGGTCGACGTCGCAGTAGTCGGCGACGTCGTAGCCGGCGTCACGCTGGGGGGAGGTGTAGAACGGGGAGAGCCAGATCGCATCGATGCCGAGCTCCTGCAGGGCGCCGAGGCGCGCGGTGATGCCGGCGAGATCGCCCATGCCGTCGCCGTTCGCATCGGCGAAGGACCGGGGATAGATCTGGTAGATCGCGGCAGTGCGCCACCACTCGGAAGTCATGACGGAAACTGTACGATAATTCGTCATCGATTGAAAGCGCTTGCATTTCATGCACGGCGACCGCCATTGTCACGAACCGGCGTCGATGCGAGCGAAGTGTTGCCATCCGGACCCGCGCAGGGTATACCTGTAATCGCTTGCACACGCGAGCATCTCCACACGGAAGAACGGCCTTTCGGGCTCGGTGCAACGTTTCCACGGGAACCGGATCGGGATCACAGCTCCCTCACCAGGCGAAGGCGCCGAACTCAAGGACACTGAGAAGGGCACACCTAATGAGGGTGAACACGAAGAGTCTCCTGGCAGCCGGAGCCGTCGCCGTTGTCGCGACACTCGGTCTTGCGAGCTGCGCTGCGGGCGACAGCGGCTCGAGCGGCGACGACGCATCGGCGGCCGGAACGCTGACCGTCTGGGTCGATTCCGAGCGGGTCGACGCGCTGAAGGGCGCGGCGGCGGACTACACCGAGAAGACCGGTGTCGAGGTCGAGCTCGTCGGCAAGAGCGTCGACGACATCAAGGACGACTTCATCCAGCAGGTGCCGACCGGCAAGGGCCCCGACATCACCATGGGCGCCCACGACTGGCTCGGCGAACTCTCGACGAACGGCGTCGTCGCGCCGATCGAGCTCGGCGACTCCGCCGGGGACTACCTCCCGGTCGCGATCGACGCGTCGACCTACGAGGGCACCGTCTACATGCTCCCGTACGCGGTCGAGAACATCGCGGTGCTCCGCAACGCCGACCTCGTTCCCGAGCCCGCAACGAGCTTCGACGACATGATCGCCAGGGGCAAGGCCGCCGGCCTGACCCAGCCGTTCGTGGTCGAGCAGGGCGCCGAGGGCAACCCGTACCACCTCTACCCGTTCCAGACCGCGTTCGGTGCACCCGTCTTCGGCACGAACGACCAGGGCTACGACCCGACCGATCTCCAGCTCGGCAGCGCCGGCGGCGAGCAGTTCGCCACGTGGCTGGGCGGCCAGGGCAAGAACGGGACCGGCGTCTTCAACACCGACATCGACGGTGAGATCGCCAAGCAGGCGTTCCTCGACGGCACGGCCGCGTTCTGGCTGACCGGCCCCTGGAACGTGGGCGCCGCGATCGACGGCGGCATCAACGTCGCGATCGACCCCGTGCCCAGCCCCACCGCCGACGTCGCTTCGCCGTTCGCCGGCGTCAAGGGATTCTTCGTCTCCTCGGAGTCGAAGAACAAGGTCGCCGCGAACGACTTCCTGGTGAACTACCTCGGCACCGAGGACGTGCAGCTCGAGCTCTTCGAAGCGGGCAACATCCTCCCGGCGCTCTCCGCCGCCGCCGAGACCGCCTCGAGCGACCCGATCATCGAGGGCTTCGCGGCCGTCGGTGAAGAAGCCGTGCCGATGCCCGCCATCCCCGCCATGGGTTCGGTGTGGACGTACTGGGGCATCGCCGAGGCCGACATCATCAACGGTGCCGACCCCGTCGCGACCTGGCAGAAGATGGTGGCCGACGTGCAGGCCGCGATCGACGCCGGATAACGATGAGCGTCTCCGGGTCGGATGCCGCCACGGCATCCGACCCGGAGCACCGATGTTCGACGAGGCGAGCGAGACGAGCGAGCGAGAAGAGTACGCAGGCATGAGCACCACCATCGACGACGAAGTCACGGCGGCAACGCCCAACAAGCCGACGAAGCGACAGCGGCAGGCCGCAGGCATCGCGGATGCGGCATCCGGCGGCATCGTCATGCTTCTCGTCAAGCTGCTCGCACTCGGCATCGTCGATGCGATCGCGCTCTACGCGCTGTTCATCCTCGCGACCGCCGGCCAGTGGGTGATCGCCGCGGTCGTCGTGACCGTCGCCGTGGCCGTCAACTGGATCTATTTCTCACGCCGCAAACTCCCGGCGAAATACCTGACGCCGGGCGTGATCTTCCTCGCGGTGTTCCAGGTGTTCATCCTCGTCTACACGGGCTACATCGCCTTCACCAACTACGGCACCGGCCACAACGGGTCGAAGGAACAGGCGGTGTCGTCGCTCATGGCGTCGTCGCTGCAGCGGGTCGAGGACTCTCCGACGTACCCGGTGACCGTCGTCGACCGCCTCGGCACGCTCGGCCTGCTCGTCACCGATCCCGACGGCGACGCGCTCGTCGGCACGAACGACGAGCCGCTCCAGGCGGTCGACGCCGAGTTCGACGGCGACAAGGCCGTCGCGGCCGACGGCTGGACGACCCTGCAGTTCGCCGATGTGCTGGCCCGCACCGACGAGATCACCGAGCTCGCGGTGCCGTTCTCCGACGACCCGAACGACGGCGCCATCCGCACGCCCGATGGGTCGAGCGGATACCTCTACGTCTCGACCCTCGAGTACGACGCGGCGGCCGGCACGATGACGGATGCCACGACGGGCACCGTGTACTCCGATATCGGCACCGGTGCATTCACCTCGGCGGATGGCGAGGAACTGCTGCCCGGGTGGCAGATCACCGTCGGCTTCGACAACTTCGTGCGCGCGGTCACCGATACGCGCCTCGCTCAGCCGCTCGTGTACGTCACGCTCTGGACGTTCGCCTTCGCGCTCATCTCGGTGGCAACGACGTTCTTCCTCGGGCTGTTCCTCGCGATCGTGTTCAACGACATGCGCATGCGTGGCCGCAGGTACTACCGGGTCGCGATGATCCTGCCGTACGCGATCCCGTCGTTCCTGTCGGCGCTCATCTGGGCGGGCATGATGAACGAGAGCTTCGGGTTCATCAACCAGGTCATCTTCGGCGGGGCATCCATACCCTGGCTCACCGACCCATGGCTGGCCAAGGTCTCGGTGCTCATCGTGAACCTGTGGCTCGGGTTCCCCTACATGTTCCTCGTGTGCATGGGGGCGCTGCAGGCGATTCCCGACGACATCCAGGAGGCGGCGACGGTCGACGGCGCCAAGCCGTGGGCCATCTTCCGGCTGATCAAGCTCCCACTGCTGCTCGTGACGGTGGCACCGTTGCTCATCGCCTCGTTCGCGTTCAACTTCAACAACTTCAACACGATCTACATGCTCACCGACGGCGGCCCGCGCGACTCGGACGCGCCGATCCCCGTCGGGTTCACCGACATCCTGATCACCATGGTCTACAAGATCGCGTTCACCGGGCAGTCGCGTGACTACGGGTTGGCGAGCGCCTACTCGATCATCATCTTCATCGTGGTCGCGGTGATCTCGATCATCGCGTTCCGCCGCACCAAGTCGCTCGAGGAGCTGAACTGATGGCTGAGAAGGAGACGAAGGCGCACCGCTCCTGGATCGAGGCGCCGGCAGTCGAGGCCGAAGTCATGGCGGCAGCCCTCGACACCGAGGCCGGGCGCGGCGGGCGTCCCCCGGCGCGCATGGCCGGAACGCGGCGGCCGTTCAGCTTCGGCCGCTGGTTCAAGGCCACCGGATGGCGCCATCTCGTCGCCGTCGTCATGCTCGTGTTCGCGCTGTTCCCGATCGTCTTCGTGATCTCGTCGTCGCTGAACCCGCACGGCACCCTCACCGGCTCGAATGCGCTGTTCTCGCAGATCGGGCTCGAGAGCTACGTGCGCATCCTCACCGATCCGCAGGTGCCGTACACGCAGTGGTTCGCCAACACGCTTCTCATCGCGGGAGTGAACGCCGTGGCGTCGGTGTTCCTGGGTGCCCTCGCGGCATATTCGTTCTCGCGGATGCGCTTCACAGGCCGGCGGTTCGGCCTGGTCACGATCGTCGTGGTGCAGATGTTCCCGCAGATGCTCGCCGTCGTCGCGATCTTCCTGCTGATGTCGTCGATCAGCGACTGGTTCCCGGCGATCGGCCTGAACACGCAGATCGGCCTGATGATCGTGTACCTCGGCGGCGCGCTCGGGGTGAACACGTTCCTGATGTACGGGTTCTTCAACACGATCCCCGCGTCGATCGACGAGGCCGCGAAGATCGACGGCGCCGGTCACGCCCGCATCTTCTTCACGATCATCCTGCGGCTCGCCGCGCCGATCCTCGCCGTGGTTGCACTGCTCTCGTTCATCTTCACGGTGAACGAGTTCGCGGTGGCATCCGTGATCCTCATCGACAGCGACAAGCAGACCCTCGCGGTCGGCCTCTACAAGCTGGTCTCGAACCCGCGGTATGCCGACTGGAGCGCGTTCTCGGCCGGTGCGGTGATGGCGGCGCTGCCGGTGGTGGCGCTGTTCCTCTGGTTGCAGAAGTACATCGTCGGCGGGCTGACGGCGGGTGCCGTCAAGTAGCGATCGCGGGGCCGGGCACACGGAACACGTGCATCTCGCGGCCTGAGAATCGCAGCGCACCCTCGGTGGCGGAAGCGTCGGTCCAGACGTTGCGTGCGCCGTCACCGAGCCGAGCAAGGCGGTTGCCCCGCGCCGTCGTGATCCATCCGTCGTGGATGAGCGCGGTGGCCGGCCGCGACCGCCGGTTCAGCACGCCGACGGCGGTGCCGTCGGCGAGTTCGCGACGCCACACGTCGTAAGTCGGGTCACGTGCCGTGCGTGCGCCTTGGCGGCCGAGTGCGTCTTGCGAGATCGCGAGGACACCGGGGTGAGTCAGCAGCCGGCGCGTCGACTCCTCCATCGTGCGCAGATCGTTGCCGGCCATGAGCGGAGCCGCGAGCATCGCCCACAGCATGAAATGGCTGCGAGACTCGATGTCGCTCAGTCCGTCGTTGCCGACCTCCAACATGTCTGGGTCGTTCCAGCTGCCAGGGCCTGCATACGCGGCGAGGCCGTGCTGCTGGTCGGCGATGCGCATGACTGAGCGCCAATCGGGGGAGATGTCGCCGGTGGTGCGCCAGAGGTGCGCGATCGGGGGCGCCCAGGTCCACGGCCGGGTTCTGCCGTACTCCGAGATGCTGTAGACGATCGGCCGGTCGATGCGCTCGATCGCCGCAGACATGCGTGCGAACGCATCGCCCTCGGCGAGCCCCGTTCCGCCTCGATTCGCGCGGCACCAGTCGTACTTGAGGTAGTCGATGCCCCAGCCCGCGAGCGTCTCGAGATCCTGTCGCTCACGGCCGAAGGAGCCGAGTTCCTCACCCGGGTACCGGTCGTAGATCATCGCGCACGTCTTGCGGCCCGGCGCCAGGTACATGCCGAACTTCAGGCCTCTGGCGTGGACCTCGTCGGCGAGCGCGGCCATGCCGCTGGGGAACCGCCCCGGGTGGGCTCGGAGACGGCCGGCCGGATCGCGCCGGAACGCCTGCCAGCAGTCGTCGACCACGACATACTCGTAGCCGGCGTCTCGCATGCCCGAGGCGACCAACGCGTCGGCCGTCCGCATCACGACCTCTTCGGTCAGTTCGTAGCATCGGAACCGATTCCAGCTGTTCCATCCCATCGGGGGCGTTGCGGCGAGCACGGCTTCGCCCGCTCGTGGGCCGTTCGCGTCATCCATCGGCCCTCCCTCATCTTGCGCGGCGCCCTCGGCCACACTGTACCTCAAGTGGGACACTTGACCCACTGCCCGCGGTTGGCCAAGATGGGTGCACCGACGTGTCCGCGCCGGACTCACGTGATGAAGCGCGAGGAGATGCCGTGTCTCGTCCGGTCGGTTCCGAAGGTGCCGGCGTGCCCGCGGCGGCGAAGCCGACGCCCGCGGCGCAGCCTCTCGCGCCGAGGCATCCGAGTCGACCCGCCGCCCGCTCGTGGATCACGAAGCTCAGCCTCGCCTACCTCGGGATCAACATCGCCTGGGCGGGCCCCGGCCAGGTGCTCATGTCGCCGCAGGTCGAGTGGCTGACGACGAATGCGCCGCTCTGGTTCTTCACGTCGGTCAAGGAATCGAACCTCTCGATCATCGGGTTCGTCGCCGGCATCTTCGCGCTCGTGAGCACCCCCCTGTGGGGTGCTCTCTCGGATCGAACCCGATCGAGATGGGGCCGGCGCACCCCGTGGATCGCGATCGGGCTCGTCGTCGTGGCGGTCACGATGGCGCTGTCGGGCTTCGCCCAGTCGCTGCCGGCGCTCCTGCTCACCTGGGTGGCCATGCAGACCGCGATCAACGCCGTGATCTCGCCGATGTCGGCGGCCATCCCCGACCACGTGCCGGCCGCCCAACGCGGGCTCGTGTCAGGGTGGTACGGCTTCGCGTACACCCTGGCCGTCGTCGCGGGCACCGCGATCGGCACGATCGCGACGGCCGTGTGGCCGTCGATGCTGGGCATCGGCATGGGCTACGTGCTGTGCGCCGCGGCCTGCGTCATGGCCGGGATCCCGTTCGTGCTGGATCGATGGGAGCGATCGACACCGCGACCCCCGCGGGCGTCGCGATTCGGGTGGCGCGACTTCATTGCCTGCTATTGGATCGACCTGCGGGTGCACCGGGACTTCGGATGGGCGTGGATCACCCGCTTCCTGGTGACCCTCAGCAGTGCGATCGCGCTGTTCTACCTCTACTACTACCTGCAAGACAGGGTCGGTCTGGTGCGTGACGGCTCGGATGCCCCGGGGCTTCGGGTCAGCGACGGCGTGCTCATCCTCACCGCCGTCTACGCCGCCTCGGTGTTCCTCACCGTTGTCGCCGCGGGGGTCGTTTCAGACCGAGTCGCTCGCCGCCGGCCCTTCGTCGCGGTGTCGGCGATCTTCCTGTCGGGCGCCACGCTGATCATGGCCTTCGTGCCGGATTTCGGCTTCACCGTCGTTGCCGCCGCCATCCTCGGGCTCGGCACGGGCGTGTTCACCGCCGTCGACTTCGCACTCGTCACCGAGGTGCTGCCCGCGGCATCCGACAATGGCAAGGACGTCGGCATCATCAACCTGGCGATCGGCCTGCCCAACGTGCTCGCACCCGTCATCGCGGCGATCGCGGTGCAGCAGCTCGGCGGGTATGTCGGGCTGTACCTGCTCTCGGGCGTGCTCGCGCTCACCGGGGGCGTGCTGGTCTACCGCATTCGCGGCGTGCGCTGAGGCGAGCGGCTGCCTCACGGCGAGTGCCGAAGCAGGCGACCGGTTGGGCGACGAGTTCGGGCTCACCGGCGTCGACGGCGAGCCATCCCGCCCAGCTCGCGGCATCCGACGGTCTCGTGCACTTCATCGCCTACGGCCCGAGCTTCGCAGCGTGGCTGCTGCCGGGTGTGGATGCGCACGCTCGTGAGAGCCCGCGCCGCGTGCGTGCGTGACACTCAGGGACCCATGCCCGGCCCGCGTTCCCCGCGTTCCCCGCGTCCCCCGCGTTCGAAGCGGACGCGGCGAGGTGATATCCTCGTACGGTTGCCGATTGCGGCACACGCCCCGATAGCTCAGTGGTAGAGCACTTCCATGGTAAGGAAGGGGTCGTCAGTTCAATCCTGACTCGGGGCTCTGGTTGGTTCGGGCGTAGGCTCGAAGAACCTTCCCGGCGGGGTAGCTCAGGTGGTTAGAGCACACGGCTCATAATCGTGGTGTCGCGGGTTCGAGTCCCGCCCTCGCTACTGGAAATCATCGGTTGACCAGGGGTTTCTTGTCCTAGACAAAGGACAGGACTCGATGAGTTCAACGTTTATTCAACGCTTATTCGTCAGCGACCGCGTTTCGCGGGCTTCTGCGGCGAAGGTGTTCGACCCGTCCCGGGTCGCTTGGAGTGACCTGGGGGCATTCCGGGAGCGGGCGTTGAATGCCTCTCCGGACTCAGCTGTCGGGTACGTACTCATGGGAGGACATATCGGGCTCCGCGGCGGTCGCCGACCATTGCGAGCAAACCCTTGTCCCGCATCCTTCGAAGCAGCAGCTTGGCTGCGTCGGAGGAGACTGCGCAGAGTTCGGCGGCGTCGCGCCGGCGAATCGAACCGTGCGAGTTCACGTAGGTCAGCACCATCTGCTCCTGCTGGACGTCGTCGAACGATCGAACCCGGACGTAGCCGGACGGTGTCGAGAGCGCGCGGTACGTAGCTGCGGTCAAGGTGTACCGTCGCCCGCGGCCGTTGCCGCGCATCTCTACGACTCCACCTTCGACGAGGCGAGTGAGGGTGTTGCGAGTGGCGAGCTCACTCGCCTGGGTCACCTGTGCGAGTTCGCCGGCGGTCAGTCGCGGGTCATCGAGAAGCGCGTGAACGATCTGCAGTTCCGCGAGTGAGAACGCCCGTCCGCTTCGATCATCGTGCTCGACGACGAACCTCACCACCGCGAGGTCGGCCCCTCCGGTGGGGAGTGAGACCACCACCTGTGCCGCGTCGGTGCGCGAGAAGTCCGGCGCTGAGCGTCCGGTCCGCAACGTCCACTCGAAGACGCGATTGATGCCGCGCCCGGTTCTCTCGACAAGGCCCGCCCGGAAGAACGCCTCTGAGAGGATCCGACTGCGGGGGCGGGATGTCGTAAGGAAGTTGCTGAGTGTGACGCCGCGGGGGAAGCCGCCGGGGTTCGACACGATCAGCTCCTCGTCATCGAGTCGAACGGCCACCGGCCCCAGCAATGTGTAGTCGCGATGCACGAGTGCGTTGGCGATGAGTTCGCGTGCGGCGACCGGTGGGATCCGTGGCACGGCGACGCGGGTGAGACCGATATCGATCTCTTCTTCATCGTTGTAGCGCTGGAGTAGCCCGAAGAGGTCCTCGGCGGACTTGAGAAGTGGGTCGTGCGCGAAGATGTTCTGTCGAACGGATGTTCCCTCGAACACTTGGAATGCCGTCTCATGTGTCGGCACGAACCGTCGAAGAGACTCCGGCCGGCCGAACAGCAGTAGCGCGCCGCGGCGCACGATCGGTGCATCCTCGCGTCCATCGAGGACGCCCAGGGCACGGCCGAGTTCGAAGTCCCCCAACGCGGTAAGGGCGCTCGACTCGCCGGAGCTCAGCGCGGCAAGCCGACGCATTCGATCGAACTCGAGCGGGTCCAGGTCATCTACTTCAGCCTGGGGCTCGATGATCCCGGCATAGTCGATCTCTGCCCGGTCGATCCGGTCGGCAAGCATCTCGTGCGAGAGCAGGGGCATGCATTCCGGCTTCCCGTCCGGTCGGAGGCCGCGGCGTACGTAGAGGCCGCGGGTCGTTCCCGTCACGGTTGCGGCCCGTGGTACGACGACCACGATGACTGAGAGACCATCGACGTCGACGACTTCGACGTCGGTCACTACCGGCGGAACGGTCTTGTTCGAGATGACCGCTTGCAGGCGAAGCGGATCCGTCGACGCACCGTGTCGTGAGCGAGCGCCTGTAATGGACCCATCATCTTCGACGCCGAGAAGAAGAGTCCCCCCTTGGCCGTTCGCAAGGCATGCGACCGCCTCGGCGAGCCTGTCGTCGCCGAACTTTTCGCGCCGATCCGACTTGAACTCGACGGTGAGCGTCTCGCCGCCAGCGGCCACCTCGCGGATCTTGTTTGGGTTCACACCCATACGTTCCCATATCTTTTGGGTCAATGTGAAATGATATTGGAGCGGTCCAAACATGTGGGCCATCCAGAAGAACCAGATCACGCCGCACTCAGGGGCCGATCTCGCCATACCGGGCCCGTGTGCCTCCTCCGTGAGCGCGGACCCTGGATCGGGCCATGGACCATCGCTGTGGTCTCCGGAGCGGGCGGCGTACTTCCACTCACCACCGCCGGCCCGAAGCGAGTCGCGGATCTCGCGCGTGGCGGACGATGTACAGCTGCGGGAGCAGAAGGCGAACCGGGCTCCGGCATGTGCCAGTCGTCGGTGTATACGTTGAGAAGCCGTCGAGGCTCGATGTGCTAGCGAGCCTGAGATTTATGTATACAATAACGGCACCGAACGAGGAAAGGGCCAGCTATGCGGGCAAGTGATCGTGCATACTTGTCGCTCCTCGAGGAGATCCAGTCGGGAGCGCTCGCACCCGGCACCGTGCTTGCCGAGGTCGAGCAGTCGACGCGCCTCGGGGTGAGTCGCACGCCGCTCCGCGAAGCGCTCGGAAGGCTCGCCGCCGACGGGCTCGTCGTGCAGCAGTCGCCGCGCGTCACGGTGGTCAGCGACATCGACGCCGGCGACATCCGCGAACTGTTCGAGGTCCGCCGCGCCCTCGAGGAGACGGCGGCGCGTCTCGCGGCCGGAAGAGCGGATGCCGCGACCTTCGCCGCGCTGGCCGACGAGTTCGACCACGCGAACCTCTCGGGCGCTGAGGGACTCGACGCGTACTACGCCCTCATCGCGCGGTTCGACGCGCAGCTCGACGCATCCGTCGCCAACGACTACCTGACCGCGGCCCTTCGTACGATTCGCACCCACCTGGTGCGGGTGCGCAGGCTTGCGCGTGACAATCCCGATCGGCTCGCGGCATCCGTCGCCGAACACCGCTTCATCGCGTCGGCGATCGCCGCACGCGACGCCGAACTCGCCGCCCACGCGACGCACGTGCACCTGCACAACGCGCTGACGAGTATCCTCGCGTCGCTCGACGCATCGACCGGCTCGGCGACCGGCCACGGCGCTTCGACAAGCTCAGCGACCGATACGAAGACCCACACCGAACAGGGAGCCGCATGACCATCACCCACGACCTCCGCGTCCACCGCAGCGAGGAAGACCTGCAACGCAGCGGCCAGCTGGCCTGGCGCATCGCCGAGGTCGCGGCCGACCCGGTCGAGGTCGAGCCCGAGGTGGTCGACATGATCATCAACCGCGTCATCGACAACGCGGCGGTGGCCGCGGCATCCCTCACGCGAGCGCCCGTGAGCGCCGCGCGCAAGCAAGCCCTCGATCACGCGGTCTCGGTCGGCGGCGCCGGAGCGACGATCCTCGGCGTCTCGCTCGAGCGGCGCAGCAGCCCCGAGTGGGCGGCGTGGGCGAACGGTGTGGCGGTGCGCGAGCTCGACTACCACGACACGTTCCTCGCGGCCGACTACTCGCACCCGGGCGACAACATCCCGCCGATCCTCGCGGTCGCCCAGCACGTCGGCGCCGACGGGAGGGCGCTCGTGCGGGGCATCGCGACCGGGTACGAGATCCAGATCGATCTCGTGCGTGCGATCTGCCTGCACAAGCACAAGATCGACCATGTCGCACACCTCGGTCCGAGCGCGGCGGCCGGCATCGGCACCCTGCTCGGACTCGACGTCGAGACGATCTACCAGGCCGTCGGCCAGGCCCTCCACACGACCACCGCCACGCGCCAGAGCCGCAAGGGCGAGATCTCGACGTGGAAGGCGCACGCCCCGGCCTTCGCGGGCAAGATGGCGGTCGAGGCCGTAGACCGTGCGATGCGCGGTGAGACGAGCCCGTCGCCGATCTACGAGGGCGAAGACGGGTTCATCGCGTGGCTGCTCGACGGGCCGGATGCCTCGTACGCGGTGCCGCTGCCGGCTCCGGGCGAGCCCAAGCGCGGCATCCTCGACTCGTACACCAAGGAGCACTCGGCCGAGTACCAGGCGCAGGCGTGGATCGATCTGGCCCGCAAGCTGCACAACGAGCGACCGGCCCTTCGACAGGCTCAGGGACCGGAGGGGGAACCGAACATCGAATCGATCGTGTTGCACACGAGCCACCACACGCACTACGTGATCGGGTCGGGCGCGAACGATCCGCAGAAGTACGACCCCGCGGCATCCCGCGAGACGCTCGACCACTCGATCCCGTACATCTTCGCGGTCGCGCTGCAGGACGGCGGGTGGCACCACGTGGCCTCGTACGCGCCCGAGCGCGCCGCGCGGCCCGACACCGTGGAGCTGTGGCAGAAGGTCACGACCGCCGAGGACGGCGAGTGGACGCGCCGCTACCACTCGGACGACCCGGCCGAGAAGGCGTTCGGCGGGCGCGTGGTGATCACGTTCACCGACGGCTCGGAGCTCGTCGACGAGATCGCCGTCGCCGACGCGCACCCGCTCGGGGCGCGGCCGTTCGCGCGCGAGGACTACGTGCGCAAGTTCCGGATCCTCGCCGAGCCGGTGCTGACGTCCGAGGAGATCGAGCGGTTCCTCGGGCTCGCCGAGCGGCTGCCCGAGCTCACCGCCGATGAGGTGCGCGAGCTCTCGATCGTCGCGCAACCCGGTGTGCTCACGAGCGCGCCCGCACGAAAGGGACTGTTCTGATGCTGTACGCCCAGACTCCGGCCGCCGAGAAGCGGCGCCTGTTCCGTGAGCGGCTCGCGACGGGGGAGCTGCTGCGGTTCCCCGGCGCGTTCAACCCGCTGTCGGCGCGGTTGATCGAACGAAAGGGCTTCGAGGGGGTGTACATCTCGGGTGCGGTGCTGAGCGCCGACCTGGGTCTGCCCGACATCGGCCTGACGACCCTCACCGAGGTCGCCGGTCGCGGTCAGCAGATCGCGCGGATGACCGAGCTGCCGGCGATCATCGACGCCGACACCGGGTTCGGTGAGCCGATGAACGTGGCCCGCACGATCCAGACGCTCGAGGACGCCGGGCTGGCCGGCACCCACATCGAGGACCAGATCAACCCGAAGCGGTGCGGTCACCTCGACGGCAAGGCCGTGGTCGACGAGAACACGGCGATCAAACGCATCCGGGCCGCGGTCGACGCCCGCCGTGACCCGAACTTCCTCGTCATGGCACGCACCGACATCGCCGCGGTCGATGGGCTGGCGGCCGCGATCGACCGGGCGAAGGCGTTGGTGGATGCCGGTGCCGACGCGATCTTCCCCGAGGCGATGCGTTCGCTCGAGGAGTTCGCCGCGATCCGGGCGGCGGTCGACGTGCCCCTGCTCGCGAACATGACCGAGTTCGGCAAGAGCGAGCTGTTCACCGCGCGCCAGCTCGCGGATGTGGGCATGAACATCGTCATCTGGCCGGTGTCGTTGCTGCGGATCGCGATGGGCGCCGCGGGCCGGGCGCTCGACACGCTGAACGACGAGGGGCACCTCACGGGCAAGCTCGACGAAATGCAGCACCGCGCCGACCTCTACGACCTCATCGACTACGAGAGCTACAACCACTTCGACACGAGCGTCTTCAACTTCGAGATCGCGCGCTGACGCGGCATCCGACCCGTTCCCTGAGCTTGGACTCCCCTGAGCTCGCCGAAGGGTCGAAGGGAACCCCACCCCAGACGCGGCATCCGAAACCGAACTGCAAAGGAGCACACGATGACCGACACGATCGAGATCAGGAAGGGCCTTGCCGGCGTCACCGTCGATGTCACGGCGGTGTCGAAGGTCAACCCCGACACCAACTCGCTGCTGTACCGCGGCTACCCGGTGCAGGAGCTCGCCGCGACGCAGTCGTTCGAGGCGGTGGCGTACCTGCTGTGGCACGGCGAGCTGCCGGATGCCTCGCAACTCGCGGAGCTTCGAGAGGCCGAACGGGCGCATCGTGCTCTCGATCCCGAAATACGGGCCGCGATCGACCTGGTGCCGCTCGACGCGCACCCGATGGACGAGATCCGCACCGCCGTGAGCCACCTCGGCGCGGCAGACCTCGCCGGCAGCGGGTCGGTGCTCGACGCGAGCGGAAGCGCCGAGGAGAACCTCGCACGAAGCATCCGACTGTTCGCCGCCCTGCCCGCGATCGTCGCGTACGGGCAGCGCCGCCGCCGCGGGCTCGAGCCGGTCGAGCCGCGCGACGACCTCGACTACTCGGCCAACTTCCTCTGGATGACCTTCGGCGACGAGGCCGACCCGGTCGTCGTCGACGCGTTCAACCGGTCGATGATCCTGTACGCCGAGCACTCGTTCAACGCCTCGACGTTCACCGCCCGGGTCATCACGTCGACGCTGAGCGACCTGTACTCCGCCGTCGTCGGCGCGATCGGTGCGCTGAAGGGGCCGCTGCACGGCGGCGCCAACGAGGCGGTGCTGCACATCTTCGACGAGATCGGCTCGGCCTCGAATGTGGTGCCGTGGCTGGATGCCGCCCTCGCCTCGAAGCGCAAGATCATGGGCTTCGGCCACCGCGTCTACAAGCGCGGCGACTCGCGCGTGCCCACCATGAAGGCGGCACTCGACACCCTGGTCGAGCACTACGACCGGCCAGACGTGCTCGCGCTCTATGATGCCCTCGAGACCGAGTTCGTGGCGCGCAAGGGCATCTACCCGAACCTCGACTACCCGTCGGGTCCGGCGTACAACCTGATCGGGTTCGACACGCCGACGTTCACGCCGCTGTTCGTGGCGTCGCGGGTCACGGGCTGGACGGCGCACATCATGGAGCAGGCCGCATCGAACGCGCTGATCCGTCCGCTGTCGGCGTATGACGGGCCCGATGAGCGGCACATCGAGGGGTATGTTCCGGATGCCGCGGAGCTGGCGGCTGCGGAACGCGCCGAGGAGTCGGCGGCATGAGCGCCGCGGCACGCGCGGTCGCTGACCGCGAGAAGGTCGTCATCGTCGCGGGAGCGCGCACGCCCGTCGGCAGCTTCGGTGGCGTGTTCCGGGACACGGCGGCGCACGAGCTCGGTGCTGCCGCGTCGCGCGCAGCGCTGGAACGGGCCGGTATCGCCGGTGCCGAGGTCGGCGAGGTCGTGATGGGCTGCATCGGTCAGGTCGCCGGTGACGCGTACAACGCGCGCCGGGTCGCGCTGGCGGCCGGGCTGCCGGTGCGCACGCCCGCGTTCACCGTGAACCGGCTCTGCGGGTCGGGGCTGCAGGCCATCTGGTCGGGCGCGCAGGAGCTGCTCTGGGGCGGCGTCGACGTCGTGCTCGCCGGCGGCGACGAGAACATGACCCGTATGCCGTTCTACGACTTCAACGCCCGCTTCAACGACCGCCTCGGTAACCGCACCCTCGTCGACGGCACGGTCGCCATGCTGACCGACCCGTTCTCGAACGCCCACATGGGCGTGACGGCCGAGAACGTCGCCGCGAAGTACGGCGTCTCCCGGGCCGAGCAGGACGAGTTCGCGCTCGAGAGCCAGCGACGGGCCGCGTCGGATGCCGCGAAGGCGGCGTTCGCCGAGGAAATCGTGCCGGTCACCACCGGCGCCCGCAAGCCCGTCGAGGTGTCGGTGGACGAGCATCCGAAGCCGGGCACGACCGCGGAAGTGCTCGCCGGACTCCGGCCCGCGTTCCAGCAGGGCGGCACCGTGACCGCGGGCAACGCGTCGGGCATCAACGACGGCGCCGGGGCAACCGTGCTGATGCGCGAGAGCGACGTGCGCGAGCGGGGGCTTACGGGGCTGGTCACGATCGAGGCCGTCGCGACGGCCGGGAACGAGCCCGAACTGATGGGCTACGCACCGGTGTACGCGCTCGAGCGTCTCTGGAAGCGGACCGGCCTGACGGCCGCCGACGTCGACGTGATCGAGTTGAACGAGGCATTCGCAGCCCAGGCGGTCGCCGTGATCCGCGATGCCGGCCTCGACCCGGAGAAGACGAACCCCTACGGCGGTGCGATCGCGTTGGGGCATCCGGTCGGTGCGACGGGCGCGATCCTCACGGTGCGTGCTGCGCTCGACCTGCACCGCCGCGACCTCGAATACGCCGTCGTCACGATGTGCATCGGCGGGGGCCAGGCGCTCGCCGCACTGCTCAAGCGCTGGGAGGGCTGACGCCATGTTCGCCGACCTCGCGTTCTTCTCGTTCATCGAGCTACAGGACCCGTCGCAGCGACAGGCCTACAACACGTGGCACCAGCTCGACCACCGCCCCGAAAACCTCGCTCTGCCGGGCGTCGCTTGGGGCGACCGTTGGGAGCTGCCCGCGGAGTACGCGCCGCTCGTCGAGAGCAACGCCGAATTCGGCGCCGTCGACTACGTCGCGATGTACTGGTTCCGGCCTCCGGTCGCCGAGTCGGTCGCGGCATGGGACGCGCTCGGCGAGGCGTCGTTCCAGTGGGGTCGTGGACCGATCATTCCCGGCATCCGTCGACCGATGCTCGCCTTCTTCCGGCCGGTCAAGGGCTACGCGGCCCAATCGGCGCTGGTCTCGCCCGAGGTGCTGCCGTACCGGCCGAACCGCGGCATCCACCTCAGCGTCACCCGCTTCGCGGAACCGCACGCCGGGGTCGTGCACGACGCGCATCAGCAGGCCGACCGTGAGACGATGCCCGCACTGCTCGGTCTCGACGGGGTCAGTGGCGGGTGGACGTTCTCGTACAGCCACCCGCAACAGCACCGCACGCTGCCGCTGGATGGCTCAGTAGCAGATGCACCGGGAAGCATCCGGATCCGGCTGCTCTACCTCGAGGACGATCCGGCCGAAGTCGCGAAGCGCGTCCGTGACATCGACGAGGCGCACGAAACGGATGTCGCGGGGGAGACGCTGCTGCGTGCGCCGTTGAAGACGATCATCCCCTGGCAGGATTGGTGACCGAGTCATCCCTCGAGGCTCGGCTCGCGGCCGTCGAGGCACGGGTCGCGGAGCTCGAAGCGCTGGAGGCGATCCGTGACCTGATCTCGCGGTACGGCCCGGCAGCCGATGCGTGCGACGCGTCCGCGATCGCGGCACTCTGGACGAGCGACGGCGCGTACGCGTTCGACGACACGGTGCTCACCGGCGAACAACTCGCCGGTCTCGTCGAACTCGACACGCACCGCGAACTCGTCGATGCGGGTTGCGCGCACGTGCTCACCGCGCCGCGCATCGACCTCGACGGCGACCGTGCCGTGGCGGTGTGCCACTCGATCGTGTTCAAGCGGTCCGATGACGCGTGGCTGCCCGCTCGCGTGAGTGCGAACCGCTGGGAGCTCGTGCACACCCGATCGGGATGGCTCGTCGAACGACGGGTCAACCGTCTGTTGAACGGCGCCGAAGCGGCGCGGGCCCTGCTCGCGTCGTCGGTCAGGTGAACCGGCTGAGCGGCGTCTCACCCGAGTCCGCGAGTCGCGCGAGCGTCTTCGCGCGCGGTTGAAGGGCACTGCCGTATCTCACGTTCCAGTGCGCGAACTCGTCGGCGTCGAGTGCGCGACGGGCGTGCAGCGCCCAGTTCGGATCGTCGAGCATCTCCCGACCGAGGAGCACGAGGTCAGCATCGCCGTGTTGGATGAGGAGTCGGGCCTGGGCGGGGTCGACGACGAAGCCCACGGTGGCCACCGGGATGTCGACGACCTCGCGCAGCCGGTGAGAGAAGTCGGCGTGGAACGCGAAACCCCGTCGTACGCGTGTGTCGACCGAGCGGTCGGTGGTGATGCCGCCCGATGACGTGTCGATGAGATCGACACCCGCGGCGGCGAGGTGGGTTGCGAACGCCGCGGTGTCGTCGATCGTGAGCCCGTCCGCGATCCCGTCGACCGCCGACATCCGATAGGCGAGTGCGACGTTCGCCGGGATCGAGTTGCGAATCGCCTGAACGACCGCAAGGGGGTACCGCATGCGGCGGTCGGCATCCCCGCCGAACGCGTCGTCGCGCCGATTGGATACGGGGGAGAGGAACGAGTGCAGGAGATAGCCGTGCGCGCCGTGCAGCTCGATCCACCGGAATCCGGCCGCGACCGCCCGGGCCGCGGCATCCCGCCACTGCTCGATCGAGCGATCGATCTCATCGAGGGTGAGTGCATGCGACACCGGCCAGCCGGGGCCGGCAGGCACGGCGGATGGTGCGACGGTCTGCCACGGCGGCGTTCCCGCCGCAGCATCCTGATCGGTGAGCGGCACACCGCCCGCCCACGGTTCGTTCACCGATGCCCTGCGGCCCGCGTGTCCCAGCTGGATACCCGGCACGGCACCGTGCGCGGCGAGAAAGGATGCGACGCGCTCGAGACCCGGCACGTGCTCGTCGCTCCAGGCTCCGGTGTCGTGGTGGGAGATGCGCCCGCGGGGATCGATCGCCGTGGCCTCCATGATCACGAGGCCGGCACCGCCCAGGGCGAAACGGCCCAGGTGCACGAGGTGGAAGTCGGTGGCGAAGCCGTCTGCCGAGGCGTACATGCACATGGGCGACACGCCGACCCGGTTCGGCAGTTCGAGCCCGCCGACCCTGAGCGACGAGAACACACCCTGCACGGATGCCGAGGCTCGTGTGGTGGCGGCGGTGCTCGACATGCCTCTGAGCATACCAAGCATTAGTTTGGTTGACATGAGTTCTGAAGTTCTTCGCACAGGGATAGCGGTCATCACCGGCGCCGGCTCGGGTATCGGGGAGGGGCTGGCGCGTGAGGCAGCGCAGAGAGGCATGACCGTCGTCGTCGCTGATATCGACGACGCGGCTGCGGAACGGGTCGCCGCTGGGCTGCGAGACGGCGGAGCCAGGGCATGGGCCGAGCGGGTGGATGTGCGCGATCCCGAGCAGGTTGAAGCGCTCGCGCAACGCGTCGCCGAGGTGGGGTCGGCCGCGCTCCTGGTGAACAACGCCGGAATCGAGCAGTTCGGCTACCTGTGGGATACGCCTGTAGGTCACTGGCGTCGCGTTGTAGACGTCAATATCAGCGGCGTCTTCCACGGTATCCGCTCCTTCCTGCCTCGCATGATCGCGGCGGGCACCCCCGCCCACGTCTGGAACCTCTCGTCGGTCGGCGCGATGACATCGATCGCGCGGCAGGCGCCATACCTCGCGAGCAAGCACGCCGTGCTCGGCCTCACCGAGGCGCTCAAGCTCGACATCGATGAGGTCGGTGCGCCGATCCACGTCGCGGCGGTACTGCCCGCCGCAGTGGCATCCCGAATCTTCGAGTCGGCGGGCGCCGTGGACGACGACGCGGAGACGGCCGCCGTCGACGCCGCTGAAGCCGCGCGGCGTCAGATGCTCGAACTCGTGCCGACCGCGCAGCAACCCGCGCAAGCTGCGCGGGAGATCTTCGCCCAGGCGGAGCGAGGGGAGTTCTACCTGCTGCCCGAGCCGGCCTACGTCGAAACGATCATGCAGCGCCGCGGTGCGCAGCTCGCTCGGCGTGAAGCGCCGGTGGCGCGGCAGGTCGGTCCCGATCGAGAACCTCGCCTTCGGGCTGTCGAAACCAAGCATTAGGTTGGTAGGGTTGGCGATGGCGGCAAGAGAGCGGAAGCAGATGACAGAGTCCGGCATCATCACGATGGAGCGCAGCGGCGCTGCCGTCGTCCTCCGGATCGAGCGCGCGGAGCGGATGAACGCGCTCGCGACCGAGCACATGGAGGAACTGGCTCGCCGCGTCCGCGATGCGGATCACGAGGGCGCCACCGTGATCGTGATTACGGGCGCCGGCCGCGCGTTCTGCACGGGCGCCGACCTCTCGGGCACGGTCGATGGAAGCACCGCGGACGCCGCAGCAGACGTCGTGCGAGCGATCACCGAGGCCCGCGCAGCGGTCATCGCGGCCGTGAACGGCCCCACCGCGGGCGCCGGCGTATCGATCGCCGTCGCGTGCGACCTCGTCATCGCCGCCGAATCGGCGTTCTTCCTCTTGCCGTTCCTCTCGCTCGGCCTCGTGCCCGACGGTGGCGCGACGCAACTGATCGCCGCTCGCATCGGCGCGCCGCGCGCGGCCCGGATGGCCTTCGGCGGTGAGCGGATCCCGGCAGCGACCGCCGAGGCGTGGGGGCTCGTGAGCGAGGTCGTCCCCGACGACCGTCTCGATGCCCGAATCGGCGAACTGCTCGATCGGATCCTCGACGTGCCGGACGCCGCGGTCGCTGAGACCGCCCGGCTGTTGCGAGCGGGAGCGAACGACTCGCTCGCCACGGCGCTCGAGGCTGAGGTAGAGGTGCAGCGGCGCCTGCTCGACTCCGACGAGTTCCGCCTCGCGCGCGAGGGCTTCCTCGAGAAGCGACCGGTGTCGTTCCGCCGGGACTGACGCCCATCGAAGGCCAGTCACGCGTGAGGTGAAAGCCATGAAGAGTATCGCAACGGTGACGACGACGAGCCCGGCCCAGGCGGATGCCTGGTCGGCCGGCCGCAACCCTGCGCCCGAACAGATCGCCGACGGCGTCTGGGCGATCGCTTCGCCCATCCCCGAAGGCACGTTGCCGCACACCCTGACGTACGTGCTTCGCGGGCGCGACGGTTCGGTACACCTCGTCGATCCCGGGTGGGATTCCGACGAGAATCTCGCCACGCTGACGGCGTCACTTGAACGACTCGGATGCCGCCTCGGCGACGTCTCCACGGTGATCGCGACGCACTTCCACCCCGACCACCTCGGCCTCGCCGGCCGGCTCCGCGAACTCAGCGGGGCATCGGTGCTCTTCTCAGGCGTCGAACGGCGTGTGCTCGCGCAGGACACGTCGGCGCTCGCGCGAGACCGCCGGCGGTATGCGGGCGTGCTCGACGAGTGGGGCGTGCCGGCGGTGCGGCGTTCCGAGCTGATCGACTCCTTCGACCGGCCCTCGCTCGTCGATGATCTGGAACCCGACCGTGCACTGGCCGACGGCGAGACCATCGACCTTCCCGGACACACGCTCCGGGTCATCGCCACGCCGGGCCACACCGACGGCCACATCTGCCTCGCCGACGACGAACGGCGACTCCTCTATTCCGGCGACCACGTGTTGCCGACGATCTACTCCGGGATCGGGATCGGTTCGCTGCCCGAGAGCGACGCGCTGGGCGACTACTTCGACTCGATCGCGAAGCTCGAGCCCGTCGATGAATACGAGACGCTTCCGGGTCACGAGTACCGGTTCGAGGGCCTCGCCGCGCGGCGGGCCGAGATCGCCGCGCACCACCGACGCCGCGTCCGGGAGGTCGCGGCGCTCGCCGACGAGCTCGGCGACGAGTCCACGTGGGAGTATGCGCGACGCTTGACGTGGACCTCGGGCTGGGATGGACTGACCGGCTTCTGGCTCCACTCCGCGTTGCGGCAGACGCAGATGCACCTTCGGCTCGTGCGGAGCGGCCGCGCGGAGTCGCTGCTCGTTCGCGCCGACGGCGAGGAACGCGACTCATGACCGGCGACGAGGTGGTCGAGGAGTGGGTCGCGCGCCTCGAGATCCGCCGCTGCGCTGAGCAGTATGCTCGCGCGGCCGACACGGGCGACGCCGACCTCTTCATCGCGCAGTTCGCCACTCCTGGGGTGATCGAGGCACCCGACGCGACGTACACCGGGCCCGAGGAACTGCGCGGGGTCGTCGTCGGCCTGTGCTCGCGGTTCGACGCGACCTTCCACGGTGTGCTGAACCAGACGGCGGAGATCGCCGGTGAGACTGCCGATGCCCAGACCTACTGCCTCGCGCGCCACTTCTTCCGTGACCGAAAAGGCGCTGCGTCGTGCTTCGAGATGACGATCCGCTATCACGACGAGCTCGTACGGAACGACGGTGCCTGGCGCTTCTCCCGTCGACGGCTCGAGGTCATCGCGACGCAGCGATTCCCGGTGCACGCGGGCCCGACGGTGAAGTTTGGCTAAGTGCTAAGCAGCGTCGGGAGCCGCCTCGAACGGCCGCTCCGGCAAGGTCAGCGCGAGCACCGTACCGACCGCGCCGAATGCGGCCGTCAGGCCGAAGGCGATCATGAAGCCCTGCTCTGAGAGGAAATCACCTCCCGGTTGGACGGGCAACGCCGCGATGAGGAAGGCGAACACCGCGCTCGCCATGGCGCCAGACAGTGACCGGGTGAGCGAGTTCACACCGTTGGCCGAGGCGGCCTCGTGCTCGGGCACGGCATCCATGATGAGCGAGGGCATCGCCGCGAACGCGAAAGCGGTGCCCACGCCCACGATGAGCGCACCGATCACGACCGCCACGATGCCGTCGTGCACGAGCAGCCGGAACACGAAAGCGGCGGTGATCGTCGCGGTACCGAGCGCCAGCGTGACGCGCCCACCGAGACGGTTGAGCAACGCGCCGGCCACAGGAGCCAGCGCGACCATCGCGACGGCGGAGGGCACGAGAATGAGCCCGGCGCCGAGCACGGGCAGTGCGAGACCGGCGCCTTCGGACGCACGGGCCTCCTGCATCGTGAGCAGATGATTCGCGAACATCCCGAAGGCGGCGAAGAAGGATGCCACGTTCGTCTGCAGCACGGGTCGTCGCAGCGAGGTGCGGACGTCGATGACGGGGTTGGGATGCCGCAGCTCGAACGGGAACCACACCGCGAAGGCGAGCAGCGCGGTGACCACGAGGACGATGATGCCGGGGCTCCAAGCCCCCCAGACGACGATCTTCGAGACGACGAGCAGCACGCACGTCAGCGCGACCCCCAGCAGTACGGAGCCGACGAGGTCGAACCGGCCGCCCTTGCGCGACGGCACCTCGGAGACCACCATCGCGACGAGTGCGACGAAGATGGCACCGGCTGCCGCAGAGAACCAGAAGAGGGCGGCAAGCCCGCCCCACGTCACGAGCACGCCCGAGAGCGGCAGGCCGAGCGCCGAGCCGATGCCGAGCGTGCCGCTCATGAGCGCGATGCCGACGTTCGAGCGTTCGCGACTCGTGAGGCCGCGCAGCAGGCTCACCCCGATCGGCACGATGGCGGTCGCGAAGCCCTGGAGCGCGCGTCCGATCAGCACGGTGGTGAAGGTCATCCCCATCGCCGCGATCACCGATCCGGCGGCGAGCAGGCCGAGGGAGACGAGGAGCATCCGTCGCCGGCCGTACATGTCCGCGAGCCGGGTCACGACCGGGGTCCCGACGGTGCCGGTGAGCAGTGTCACCGTCACCATCCACGACGCGTCGTTGGCGCTCACGCCCAGCATGCTGGGGATCTCGGGCAGCGCCGGCACGATGAGCGTGAACTGCAGCGACGTCAGCATGCCGCTCGCCGCGAGCACGAGCACGGTCAGCCGCTCTCGCCGCTCGTTCCTCGATGTCACCACGTTCGGTCGCTCCTCGCCTCGTCGTCTGCGCGGAAGCTCAGGCGTGCCCAGATGCGACCGGCCTCACCGGAGCAACGGAAGGATGTCCCGCCGCCGCCGCCACGTCGTCGCCGTCGGTCATGCTGTCGCCGTCTCGAGTGCCGGTGCGCGCAACTGCCACGATTGGAGGTGCTCGCGCAGTCCGTCGGGTATGCGAACGGGGCGCTGATCGGGCGAGACCGTCACCACCGTGTTGGAGGACCGGGCGACGAGCAACTCGTCGTCGATGCGCCACATCTCGAAGTCGAAGCGGAACGATGAGGTGCCGATCTCGCCCAGCCGGAGCTCGATGCGGATCCGGTCGAACAGACGCGCCGCCTCGAGGTAGTCGCACTGCGTCGCGCGAGACACCGTCCACCAGCCGAATCGTTCGACGAGCGTGTCCTGTCGCAGGCCGCACAGGTAGAGGAACTCGGTCTGCAGCGCCTCCATCTTCGGGAACCAGGCGGCGTAGTAGAGGATGCCGGCCGGGTCGGTGTCGGCATAGCTCAACCGCAGCTGATGCTGGTGCAGGATCGGGCCGGCGACCTTGCTCACTGCGTGACCGTCCAGCCGCCGTCGACGGGGAGGAACACGCCGTTGATGTACGAGGCGAGCGGCGACAGCAGGAACAGCGTCGCGTAGGCGATGTCATCAGGTGCGCCCATGCGACCCATCGGGATGCGGGTGATGACGCGCTTGCCGATCTCGCTGTCCTTGAAGCTTGTGAGCCGCGGCGTGTCGGTCATGCCCGGTGCGACCCCGTTGCTGCGGAACTCGCTCGCCCGGTGGGCTGCGAGGTGACGCACATACCCCATGAGGCCCGCCTTCGCCACCGAGTACCAGTCGCTCTCAGTGCCGACGAGGTTTCCGGCGACCGAGGTGGTCACGACCATCGCAGCGCCCTCGCCTGGGTTCCGCGCGGCCCACGCCTCGGTCATGCTCTGCACGCTGCCGAGGCACAACTCGATCGCGTGCCGGTACTCGAGCGGTGCGCTCGAGGCCGGGCCCGCGTTGTTGTGCAGGTAGCGAACGGGGCCGAGAGCGGATGCCGCGTCTGCAAGGCCCGCGTCGACGGCCGCGGCATCCGACACATCCGCAACCCATTCGTGCACCGTGCCGCCCGCCGAAGTGATCGCGTCGGCCGTCTCTCGCAGGCCTTCAGCGCGCAAGTCCCAGGCGCTCACCGAGAGTCCCTGCTCCGCCGCGCGGAGCGCCGTCGCCCGCCCGATGCCGCTGCCGGCCCCGGTCACCAGAATCGTGTCGCCGGCCGTGAAGCCGAAGTTCGCATCACCCATGACGCCTCCAACCAAGCATTTGCTTGACTCGCACTCTAGCGCGCTCCGGCGCGCCCGGCCAACCCGATCACCGCTCGCTCAGCACGAACCCGCGGTAACCATCGGCCGCGATCGCCTCCGACTTCTCGATGTACGGGCGGAATCCGCCGATGTACGGCAGGAATCCCCGCGCCTTCCCCTCGATGTTGGCGCCCGTGTACCAGGAGCGTGCCGCGCCGAAGAGGGTGGCGTTCGCGAGCTCGGCGCTATGATCGGTCCACGCCTGCGCGGCATCCGCCCGGGCCTCGGCGGAGGTGAACCCGTGTTCGTCGCAGTAGGCGATCAGACGAAGCGCGTAGTCGCCCTGCTGCTCGGCGCCGAGTGCCATGTTCGAGAGCACGCTCGGGCATCCGGGCCCGTTCAGCGACAGCAGGTTCGGGAACCCGGGCAGGCCGAGCCCCAGGAGCGTGACGGGACCGTCCTTCCACTCGTCGCGCACCAGGCGCCCGTCACGGCCACGGACGTCGATCGAGGTCAGGGCACCCGTCATCGCGTCGAATCCCGTGGCGAACACGATGACGTCGTGCTCGCGGTGCCCTGATTCCGTGGTGATCCCCGTCGGCGTGACGGCGACGATCGGGTCGCGACGCAGGTTCACGAGATGCACGTGAGGGAGGTTGAACGTCTCGTAGTAGCCCGAGTCGGTGCAGATGCGCTTCGTGCCGATCGGATGGTCGTCGGGAGTGAGATCGGCGATGGTCTGCGGGTCGGCCACCATCTCGGCGAGTCTCCGCTCGAAGAAGACCCGAGCGGCGTCGTTGATGACGGGGTCTGCGGTCTGGCGTTGGAAGGCCTTCGCGAACAGCACGCCGCCGCGCTGCCACGCCTCCCCGAAGACGGCGTCGCGATCGGCTTCATCCACATCCTCGAACGGCACCGGATGACTCGTCCACGGCGAACCCGCGAGTCCGTTCCACGACAGGTCGCGTCGCTGCGCGAGTTGCTCGAGCTCTTGGGCCCACTCGTCGTCGTCGATCGCGCGGTTGAACGCGGGCACGCTGTAGTTCGCGGTGCGCTGGTACACGACGACTTCTGCCGCGGACTGCGCGATGATCGGAATCGACTGCACGCCGGAAGAGCCCGTGCCGATGACGGCAACCCGCTTTCCTGCGAGATCGGGCTCGGTCTTCGGCCAAGCCGCGGTCATGAGCACCTCTCCGGCGAACGTGTCCCGCCCCGGGAGGTCAGGCAGGTGCGGAGCGGAGAGGCTGCCGGTCGCCATCACGAGCCATCGGGTGGTCGCGACGAGCCCGCGGTCGGTGCGCACGGTCCAGTGCTGCGCAGCGTCGTCCCAGTCGGCCGCGACGACGCGCTCCTCGAACCGGTAGTGCCGACGAACGTCGAATCGGTCGGCGACGTGCTGCAGGTACCGGAGAATCTCGGGCTGAGTCGCGTAGCGCTCGCTCCACCGCCACTCACGCTGGAGCTCGGGGTCGAACGAGAACGAGTAATCGATGCTCTCGACGTCGCACCGGGCGCCCGGGTACCGATTCCAGTACCAGGTGCCGCCGACGTCACTGCCTGCCTCGAGGCCGAGGACGGCGAGTCCCATGCGCTCGGCGTGAATGGCGGTGTAGATGCCGGCGAAGCCGGCGCCGACGACGACGAGATCGTGGTGGGAAGTGTTCTGGGTCATGCTCGTCCTTCCTTGACGAATGCGGCGCGGAAGTCCGACCAGAGCAGCTCGCGGGCCGCCTCGGCGGGTCCGTAGCCGGGTATGGTGAGGAATCCGTGGAACTGTTCGGGGTGGTGGCGGTGAAGCGCGGGCACGCCGGCCCGGCGGAGGAGTCGCGCGTAGTCGCGTCCCTCATCGCACAGCGGGTCGAGCCCCGCCGTCACGACGATCGCGGGCGGCAACGCGTTGTGGTTGGCAGCGTTCGCGGGTGAGATGCGCCAATCGGCCGGGGCTGTTTCCAGGCGCTCGCCGAGGTAGGTCTTCCAGTAGTAGCCGAGCGATCGTGCTGTCACGAAGTAGCCTTGGGCGCGCGTGCGATACGACTGGGAGGCCATCGTGGGATCGAGGAACGGGTAGATGAGCACTTGCCCGACGAGTGGTGAATCGCCGCGGTCGCGCAGCGCGATGGCGGCGACCGCTGCGAGGTTCGCGCCCGAGCTGTCACCCGCCGCGACGATGCCGGCACCCGCTGCGTCGCTCGACCGGAGCCAGTCGACGGCCGAGATCACGTCGTCGACGGCCTCAGGAGCAGGATGCTCCGGCGCGAGCCGATACTCGACCGACACGACGACGGCGCCCGTGCCGCGCGCCCATCGACGGCAGAACCCGTCGTGGCTCGCAATCGAGCCGTGCAGGAACCCGCCGCCGTGCGCGAAGACCACAGCCGGGGCATCCCGGGCCGGATCATGCGGATGGTATACCCGCACCGGCACGTCGCCGGCGGTGCCGACGATCAGGTGGTCTTCAGCACGTGCCACGTCGTCGAGATTGTCGACGGGGCGCACGCGCGCATCGACCGCGGCACGAGCGTCCAGCGGCGCCATCGCCGCAATGTCTGGGAACGATGCGTTCAGGAGTTCCAGCATCCGTTCGGATTCGTCCATCCGATCTCCTTCGATCGATATGTCGATTAGACATAGTACTATTAGACATAGTACCCGCGGTGACAAGGAGGTCAAGTGAGCGAGCAGCCCACAGGCGGTGAACCGCCGATCGCCGACATGCCGGCCACGAGCTGGGCGGTCCTCGGCATCCTCTCGTTCGAAGACGAGCTGTCGGGCTACGACGTGAAGCGGTGGGCCGACCAGAGCCTCGCGTTCTTCTACTGGGCTCCCTCGCACAGCCAGATCTACGCGGAACTTCGGCGGCTCGAGTCACTCGGGCTCGCGAGCTCTCGGGTGGAACAGACGCACGCGGCCAAGAGCCGGCGCCTCTATGCGATCACGGATGCCGGCCGCGATCGCATGCGCGAGTGGGCCGACGAGCTCGCGCCCGAGTCGGTCATGCTCAAGCACGCCGTTCTGTTGCGCGTGTGGGGGGCGCATAACGGAAGACTCGGTCGATTGCGCGACGTGCTCGAGGGGTACCGCGACGATGCGCTCGGTCGCGCTGAGCGCGCCGCTGAGCACGCAGAGAACGCCGAGGAGGTGCCAGCCTGGCACTACTCCTCGCTCGCGCTCGAGTGGGCGTCGCGGTATCACCGTGACGAGGCCGCGCGCATCGACTGGCTCCTCGAGCGGCTGGGGCCGGACTTCGACCGGGAGGACGAGGAATGACGGGATCGCCGCGGGTCGCGGTCGTGACCGGAGCCAGCCGCGGTGCGGGTCGCGGGATCGCCCTCGCGCTCGGCGAAGCGGGCATGACGGTGTACGTCACCGGACGGACGACCGTCGAGCAGGTCGAAGGCCTGCCCGGCACCATCCATGCGACCGCCGAGGAGGTCAGCGCGCGAGGTGGATGCGGCATCGCCGTGCCGTGCGATCACGGCGACGACAGCCAGGTCGCCGCCGTCTTCGATCGCGTGCGTGACGAGCACGGACGGCTCGACATCCTCGTGAACAACGTCTTCGCCGTGCCCGCGGCGCTCACGGTCGACGCCCCGTTCTGGGAACAACCCGCCGACTTCGACGAGATGTTCCGCATCGGGTTGCGGTCGAGTTACGTCACGAGTCGGCTCGCTGCATCGCTGCTGATCGCGGACCCATCCCGGAACGCCCTGCTCGTGAACACCTCGGGTTTCGGTGGCGGATGCTACATGCACGGGCCCGCCTACGGCGCCGTGAAGGCCGGGGTCGACAAGATGGCCCACGACATGGCGGTGGACCTGCGCCCATACAACGTCACGGCCGTCTCGATCTGGATGGGCCTGCTCCGCACCGAGCGGACCATGCGGGTGCTCGACGCCGATCCGGCGTGGTATCGCGGCGTCGACCTCATCACGGAGTCGCCCGAGTTCACCGGCCGGGCCATCGCGGCGCTCGATGCCGATCCCGACAAGCTCCGGTACACGGGTCGCGTTGTCGTGGCGGCCGAGCTCGGAGCCGTGCTCGGCGTCGTCGACGTCGACGGCCGCGTGCCCGCGAGCCGGCGACCCATCCTCGGTGACCCGCCGCGATTCTCAGACGCGGTCGTGCGGTGACCGGCCGTCAGATCGACGGGGAGGCCGAGCCGATGCGTGCCACGGACCCGCGACTGCTGATTCTCGCCGACAAGGCAGAGATCAGCGATCTCGTGCTGCGCTATTGCCGTGCTATCGACCGACGCGACTTCGCCGCCGTGCGGGCGGTGTACACCGACGACGGCTTCGATCACCACACCGGATTCTCCGGTTCAGCCGATGATTTCGTCGCATGGGTTCGGGAACGCCTCATGTCGTTCGAAGGCACGATGCACCTGGTGGGCAATCACCTGTCGTGGGTGGCCGGCGACGCCGCAGTCGCAGAGACGTACGGGACCGCCGTGCACTGGGGCGTCCCCCGGGAGGAGCCTCGTTCGAACTTCACGAGCGGGTTCCGCTACATCGACCGGCTTCGGCGCACGAGGGCCGGGTGGCGCATCGTCGAACGGTTCGCGGTACGTGAGTGGACGCGCTCCGATGCCGGGAGGCTGCTCGATGCTGAGGCATCCGGTCCGCAAGAAAAGGCCGGCGAGGACCTGGTGGCACGCCTCGTCGACCGGCTCGAGGAGCCTCGTTGAGGGGCTCAGACCCCGAATCCGCCGTCGACGTCGAGCTTCTGACCCGAGATGAAGTCGGCCCGCGGCGAGGCGAGGAACGCCACCGCCTCGGCGACGTCGGCCGAGGTGCCGAACCGGCGCAGCGGGATGTTCGACGTCGCGACAGCGAGCGCGCGATCGTCGAGGTCGCCCGAGGCCATCAGTCGCGCGGACATCCCGTCGGTGAGCATCCCGGGGCCGACGCAGTTCACACGCACACCGTATCGGCCCTCTTCGGCGGCGAGCGCCATCGCGAGCGCCTCCACGCCGCCCTTCGGTGCAGCCGACAGGCCGTCGCGCACGGGGTAGCGCCTGGTCGCGGCTGTCGTCACCGCGACGATGGAGCCGCGCGACTGACGCAGCGCCGGGAGCGCGGAGTGCACGACCGTGAAGAAGCCCACGAGGTCGGCCTCCACCTGGTTCGCGAATTGCTCGGGCGACACTCTGGAGAGGTGCACCATCGGCACGTGTGGGCCCGCGGCATGCACGAGCGTGTGGATGCCACCGTGGCGCGCGACGAGATCGTCGACGAGCGTGGATGCCGCTGCGGCATCCGTGACGTCGAGCCGATGTGCCTCTGCCGTCGGCCCGAGTTCCTCGAGGAGGGGTCGGGGTTCGGTGGTGCGGTATGTGAGCGCGATCTGTGCGCCTCCCGTGGCCAGTCTTCTCGCAATGGCCGAGCCGATACCGCCCGTGCCACCGGTGATCAGCGCGATGCCCGGAAGTGTCGCGAAGTCCTGCTCGCGCGTTGTTGGGGCGATGGTCATGTCAGGCACCGTAACATCGACTCCAAACCGTTACCAAGCAAACGCATGGTTGGGATTGTGAGATAGTCTTGGTATGTGCTTGACTAAGCAAGCATTTGGTAGCTCTCAACGACGAGAAAGGTCGACTATGCACCGCACCAAGATCACAGCAGCATTGGGGGCGGCGGCCGCTACCGCGCTCCTCCTCGCCGGCTGCGCAGGCGGCAGCAATGCTGCCTCGGAGTCGAGTGAAGGCGGCGACCCCATCAAGGCGGTCGTCTTCGGTGCCCTCGGCGCCGAAGGCATTCTCGCCAATAACGCGCAGACGTCGGTGACGGCGGCCGAGGCCTCGGTCGCTGCCGTCAACGAACTGGGCGGCATCCTTGACCGCGAGGTGGAGATCGAGGTCGTCGACGACACCGGCGACCCGACGGTTGCGGTCACGAAGCTGCGCGAACTCATGGCCGGCGACGACAAGCCCGACGTCGTGATGAACTCCGGTCCCTCCACGGTCGCCGAGGCGATGCTGCCGATCCTCACGCAGAACAAGGTCCTCTCGTTCAACATCGGCCCGACCGCGACATCGGGCGACCCGTCGGCAAACCCCTACAACTTCGACCTCTCCGCATCGGTTCCCGACTACATCAACTCGTTCGTGGCCGAACTCGAAGCCCGCGACACCGAGAAGGTCGCGATCCTGCACGGCTCGAGCGCGTACGGTGAACTGTTCGGCGAGCTGACGAGCAAGGCGTTCGCCGACGCCGACATGGAGGTCACAGGGATGGAGGGCTTCGACAACGCGGCCCTCGACATGACGCCGCAGCTTGCCGCGCTGAAGGAGGCCGACCCCGACGTTCTCGTGCTCGACGCCTACGGTGCTCCGCTCGGCTACGTGCTGCAGGGCATCGAGAAGCTCGGCTGGGACGTGCCGATCATGGGCAACACCTCGGTCGCGGCGACAGGCCTGATCTCGACGGAGCCTCCAACCGGCGTGCTCGGTACCGACCAGGTCAAGAACCTGACGATGCAGGTCTACACGAGCACCAAGTACGACCCGGCCGACGACAAGGTCAACGCGGCGGTCGAGCTGATGGCCGCGACGGGTCCGATCGAGTCGTCGCTCATCCTCGCCTACAACTACGATGCGATGCTGCTCGTGCGTGCGGCAGCAGAGAAAGCGGGTTCACTCGACGTCGAGGCGTTGGCTGAAGCTCTGGTCGACCCCGAGGTGCAGGAGGCGGCAGACACCTCGATCCTCTCCGTCTACAGGTTCACAGAGGACTCGCACACGCCGCACGTGGCACCTGAGGACTTCCTCTTCATCTCGCCCGGCCCGCTGGTCAACGGACAGTATCAGTAGTTCCCCCACGTGGGGTGGCTCCGGAGCGCCGGTCGCGGCATCCGGGGCCACCTCGGCACATGACCTGAAAGAAAGACACAGGACCCATGACGATCATCTGGTCCGGTCTGGCCCTCGGCGCAGTGTACGCGCTGGTGGCGATCGGCTACAACATCGTCTTCCTCTCGCAGAAGACATTCAACTTCGCCCAGGCAGCGCTGATGATGCTGGGCGCATTCATCGCGTACGTCGGCATCGCAGTATGGTCACTGACGTGGTGGATCGTCGCGATCATCGCGGCCGTCGTGGTCGGCGGCGTCGCCGCGCTCGAGGAGCGTGTGGCCATCCGTCCGGTCAAGGACATGCACAACCTGCTGGTGACCACCCTCGGGGCCTCGATCATCATGGAGGGCGTCGCCCAGCTCATCTGGGGCGGAGAGCCGCACCGTGTTCCCTT
Organism: Agromyces sp. NPDC058484; assembly: GCF_042720415.1. Classification (NCBI taxonomy): domain Bacteria; kingdom Bacillati; phylum Actinomycetota; class Actinomycetes; order Micrococcales; family Microbacteriaceae; genus Agromyces; species Agromyces sp. NPDC058484. Next base: position 32,801 of record NZ_JBHXMP010000021.1, read on the forward strand.
CTTTCTGGGAGACGAAGTGCTCGATGTGCTCGGCGGCCGGGTGTACCCGGTGGAGATCGCGCTCATCGTCCTGGTCGTCCTGCTCGTGCTGGCTCTGACCCAGTACGCGAAGCGCAGCCTCACCGGTATCGCCCTGATGGGCATGAGCGAGGACAGAGAGGCCGCCCAGCTGCGCGGCGTCAACGTACGCCGGCTCGCATTCTGGGCGTTCGTCTTCACCGGGGTGCTTGCAGGCTTCCTCGGCGTGTTCGTAGGGCCGAAGACATACGCGGTCGCAACACTCGGCGCCGCGCTCGCGATCAAGGGATTCGTCGTGCTCGCCATCGGTGGGTTCGGATCGCTGTGGGGTGTGCTTGCGGGCGGGCTCATCGTCGGACTCACCGAGGCGCTCGCGAGCCGCTACATCGGGGCGGACGTGGCGAACCTCAGCGTGTTCGTCATCCTCATCGTGATCCTGATGGTCAAGCCGACGGGATTGTTCACTCGTCGCAAAGAACGGGTGGTGTGACAATGGCTGCGTTCTGGCTGAAGCTCCGGGCGGTGCCCGGATGGATCTGGCCGCTGTTGTTCGGTGTCGTGGTTCTGTTCCTGCCGATGCTCGGCATGAGCTTCAGCGTCACACGGCAGATAGAGCTGACGCTCCTGCTGGCGCTCATCGTGGCGGGCTTGAATCTCTCTCTCGGCTACGCCGGCGAGCTCGCCATGGGCCAGGTCGCGATGTACGCCGCCGGTGCGTATGCCGCGGGCCTTATGAGCAAGGCCGGCTATACCGAGCTGTGGCTCCAACTGCTGGTCGGAGCGGGGGCAGCCCTGCTCATCGGCCTCATCTCCGGCATCCCCGGACTCCGCTTGGGCGGCTGGTCGCTGGCGATGACCTCGTTCTTCCTCATCCTCCTGGTTCCCGATGTGCTGTCGATCTTCAAGGATGCGACCGGCGGCCGCAATGGCCTGGCCGGCATCATGCCGGCCACGGTGTTCGGCCAGCCGATCGATGGCACGATGTACTACACGATCCTGGTGGTCATCGCGATCCTGTGGTTCGCTGTCATGCGAAACCTCATCGCCTCGCGGCACGGCACAGCGCTGCGTGTGCTGAAGCAGAGTCCGGTGCTGGCTTCGTCGATGGGCATCTCGGTGTTCCGCACGAAGCTGACCGCCTACGCGTTGGGTGCCCTGCCAGCGGGCCTTGCGGGCGTGCTCTTCGCGAACCTCGACCTGTTCATCTCTCCCGAGGCCTTCGCGTTCTCGTTCGCCATGACCGTGCTGGCGGCGTCGATCTTCGGCGGCTCGGCCAGCGTCTATGGCGCGCTCATCGGTGCGGCGGTGCTGCAGTTCGGCATGAACCAGGCCACGAACTTCCAGGAGTACGGCCTCATCATCACGGGTGCGTTCCTGCTCTTCGGCGGTGTGGTCTTCACGGGCGGTCTGTCCGGGCTCGGCCGGTCGCTCGTACGTCGGCTGGATGCTGCCGCCCGCGCCAAGACGGGATACACCGAACCGCCCGCGAGCGAAGCCACTGTCGACGCCTTGGACGGCGCCCTGCTGAAGACGGAGGGTGTCTCGAAGGCGTTCGGCGGCAACCAGGCGCTCAGCGACGTCAGCGTGGAAGCGAAGCCCGGTGCAGTGACCGCGATCATCGGGCCGAACGGGTCGGGCAAGACGACTCTGCTCAACCTGATCTCGGGCTTCTACCGCGCGGATACGGGCACGATCACGATCGGTGGCGAGCCGATGCACGGGCTCAGCGCATATCGTGTCGCCCGTGCGGGTGTCTCCCGCACGTTCCAGACGCCGAACGTGCCCGAGAAGCTCACGGTGCTCGAAGCCGTCGAGGCCGGGCGGTATGCCCGCGCGAAGACGACGGTGTTCGAGTCGGTGCTGAGGCTGCCGAGTCACTGGCGCACGAGTCGCGCGGACCGCGCCGAAGCCGAACGTGCCCTTGCCCTGGTCGGGTTGAGCGAGCAGCGACACGTATTCGCGGACTCGCTGCCGCTCGGCAACCGGCGCCTGCTCGAGGTGGCTCGGAGCCTGGTCGGCTCACCGAAGGTGCTGCTGCTCGACGAGGTCGCATCGGGTCTCGACGAGGACGAGCTCGAGGTGCTGGCGAGCCTGATCCTGCGTTTGCGAGACGCCGGACTCACCGTCATCTTGGTGGAGCACAACTTCCAGCTCGTCCTCCGGCTCGCCGACGACATCTTCGTGCTCGCGCAGGGCAAGGTCATGGCGCATGGCACCCCCGATGAGATCGAACGCAATCCTCGCGTCATGGAGGAGTATCTGGGTGTCACGCCCGAGCATGACGCGACGCACAACGGAGGCGGCAATGAGTGAGGACGTCCTTCTCGAGGTTCGGGGTCTGCAGACGGGCTACGGCGACTTGAAGGTCGTCCGCGATGTGTCGCTCACCGTGCGGCGCGGCGAGATCACCGTGCTGCTCGGCCGCAACGGCGCAGGAAAGACCACGACGCTGCGGGCGATCACCGGACTGAACCGCACGACCGGCGGGGACGTGGTGTATCGTGGCGCGGCACTCACGGATGCCCCGCCGCACCGCCGTGTCGCGGAGGGCATGTCGTATGTGCAGGAAGGCAAGCGGGTCTTCCATGAGCTGACGATCGAGCAGAACCTGTTGCTCGGCGGCTACTCGACGAAGAAGAGCAAGCGCGCTCTGGCCGACCCGGTGCAGGAGATCTACGAACTGTTCCCGATCCTCGGCGAGAAGCGTGCGCTCCCGGCCGCCAGCATGTCGGGCGGGCAGCAGCAGATGCTCGCGATCGGCCAGGCGCTGATGGCGAAGCCGCAGCTGTTGATCCTCGACGAACCGAGCCAAGGTCTCGCCCCGGTCATCGTGAAGGAGGTCATGGAACGCGTTCACGCCCTGAGGGACACCGGCATCGGCATCCTGCTCGTCGAACAGGCAGTGCAGGACTCGGTCGCGATCGCCGACCAGGTGACGGTGATCGAGATGGGACGCACCGTGCTGTCGGGCCTGGCATCGACGATCACGGTCGACGACCTTCAGGCGGCCTACTTCGGGTCGGCAGCCTGACGGCGACGGTACGCGGTGCGCGGTGGATCAGCCGCGTGCCGCGTCGCCGTTTCCGGTTCATGCCATGTCGAGGGTCACGCGCCGTCGGGCCTGTTCGTCCAGCCGCGCTGCGTGGTGCGGCCGTACCAGCCGGATGCCGCGAGCGTGCCGCCGTCGACGGGGATCGTGTGGCCGGTGATGAATCGCGCGTCGTCGGAGGCGAGGAACGCGATGACGTCGGCGTTGTCCTCCGCTCGGCCGAAGCGGCCGAGAGGCACCCACGAGCGCACGAGCGACGCGTCGCGTCCTTCGAGCATCGCCGCGGCCGGGGTCTGGTCGGTGTCGGCGAGGTCGGGGGCGATGGCGTTCACCCGGATGCCGCTCGGTCCGAGTTCCACGGCGAGGCTCTTCGTGAACGCCGAAACGCCCGCCTTGTATGCCGAGTAGACGGCGTTGCCGGGAATGCCGCGGTACGCCTCCACCGTGGAGACGTTCACGATCGCCCCGCTGCCCTGACCGATCATGCCCGGCAGCACGAGGTGTGTCACGGTGAAGACGTGCCACAGGTTCAGCTGATGCAGGCGTGCCCACTGCTCAGGGCCGCTCTTGTGGAACACGGCCTTTGCCGGACGGAAGTCGCCGACATTGTTGACGAGCACGTCGACGCGGCCGCCGGCGACCTCGTCGATCGTCGCACCGAGCGAAGCGACGGTGGCGTCCTCCGTGATGTCGCCGACGACGATCGTGCACCGTCCTCCCGCCGCCGTGATCTCGGTCCCGGTGCGCTCTGCCGCCGCTCGGTCCCGGTCGAGGAGAAGCACGTGGTCGCCCAGTTCCGCGAACCGACGACTTGCGGCGCCGCCGATCCCGAGGGCGCCTCCCGTCACCACGACAGTTCGCCCGGAATCCGTTGTCTCGTCTTCGTTGACCATGTAACAAAGCTAGCATTTGTTTGGTACGCTGAGGGCGTCCGCGTGACCCGAGGAGGGGGCCGATGAGTCTGAACATCGATCTGTCGGGCAAGGTGGTGCTGGTCACCGGGGGAACCCGTGGTGTCGGTCGGGGCACCGTCACAAGATTCCTCGAGGCCGGAGCGCACGTCGAGATCTGCGGCCGCACCGAGCCCGCTGGTGAAGACCTTCCCGTCGTCGACGGTCGGCGCCCGGAGTTCCGGTCCCTCGACGTGCGGAACCCCGACGAGATCCAGACCTGGGTCGACGATGTGGTGGCGCGGCGTGGCCGCATCGACGTGGTCGTGAATAACGCCGGCGGATCGCCGTTCTCCCGCTTCGAGGATGGCTCGCCCCGATACCAGCGCGCGATCGTAGAGCTCAACTTCCTGTCGGCCGCCTTCCTCTGCCGTGCCGCCTACCCGCACCTTCGCGCCGCGCGAGGCAGCGTCGTGAACATCACATCGATCAGCGCGCGCCGTCCGAGCCCCGGCACGGCCGTGTACGGCGCAGCGAAGGCCGCGCTCGAGAGCCTCACCCAGACGCTCGGCGCCGAGTGGGCACCCGACGTCCGGGTCAACGCGGTCAGTTCGGGGCTCGTCGAGACCGAGTCCGCGCTCGAGCACTACGGCGACGCCGAGCAGCTCGCTCGCGTCGCGGCCACCATTCCACGCGGCCGCCTCGCGGACCCGCTCGAGATCGGCGGCGCATGCGTGTTGCTCGCCTCGTCGCTCGCCGCACACATCACCGGCGCCGTCGTACCCGTCGACGGCGGCGGCGAATGGCCCGCATTCCTCGCGCACACGCCGAATGCCGACATCTTCCGCCACGAAGGAGCAGAGTAAATGACCGAAGCCGTCATCGTTTCCGCAGTTCGATCGCCGATCGGGCGGGCGAACAAGGGGTCGCTGAAAGACCTGCGCGCCGACGACCTCGCCACGCAGATCGTGCAGGCGGCGATCGACGCGCTCCCGGGCTTCGACCCCACCACCATCGACGACATCATGGTCGGCTGTGGCCAACCCGCCGGTGAGCAGGGCTACAACCTCGGTCGCATGATCGCGGTGCAGCTGGGGCTCGACACCGTTCCGGGCACCACGGTTCACCGGTACTGCTCCTCCTCGCTGCAGACCACGCGCATGGCGCTCCACGCCATCAAGGCGGGCGAAGGCGACGTGTTCGTCTCCGCCGGCGTCGAAACCGTGTCGCGGTTCGGCCTCGGCAAGTCCGACGGCATGCCCGACACCAAGAACCCTCGGTACATCGACGCGATGGCGCGCACCAAGGCGCTCGCAGCCGACCCGGATGCCACGTGGTCCGACCCGCGCGAGGCGGGTCTGCTTCCCGACGCCTACATCGCCATGGGCGACACCGCCGAGCATGTCGCCCAGTTGCGCGGGGTTTCCAGGCGGGTGCAGGACGAATGGGCGGTCCGCAGCCAGAACCGCGCCGAACAGGCGGCCGCCCGCGGCTTCTGGGAGCGCGACATCACCCCGGTGAGCCTCAACGACGGCACCGTGGTCGCCAAGGATGACGGGCCCCGATCCGGGGTGACGCTCGAGGGTGTCTCCGGGCTTCAGCCCGTGTTCCGCCCGCACGGCACGGTCACGGCCGCCAACTGCTGCCCCCTCAACGACGGCGCCGCCGCGCTCGTGATCATGAGCGACACGAAGGCTCGCGAGCTCGGGTTCACGCCGCTCGCCCGCGTCGTCTCGACCGGCGTGTCCGCCCTGACCCCGGAGCTCATGGGTCTCGGGCCGGTCGAGGCCGTGGCGAAGGCGCTCCGGAACGCGAGCATGTCCATCTCGGACATCGACATCCTCGAGATCAACGAGGCGTTCGCGGCGCAAGTGCTGCCCTCGATCGACGACATCGGCATCGACCCCGACAAGGTCAACGTGAACGGCGGGGCGATCGCCCTGGGGCATCCGTTCGGCATGACGGGGGCGCGCATCACGACGACCGCGATCCACGCGCTCCAGGAACGCGACGAACAGTTCGCCGTCGAGACGATGTGCGTCGCCGGTGGTCAGGGTATGGCCATGGTGCTCGAGCGCTTGAGCTGAGCGGATGACCCGGATGCCACAGCCGCTGGCCGGTCGAGCAGTCGTGGTGACCGGTGCGGGTGCAGGCCTCGGGCGTGCCTACGCCGTCGCTGTGGCAGCCGCCGGCGCGGCGGTCGTGATCGACGACATCGACGAGGCAGGGCTCGACGAGACGGCCTCGTTGATACGCGCTGCCGGCGGGAAGGTCGTCGCCGTCGTCGCCGACGTGTCGGCACCCGAGTCCGCCATACTCCTCGTCGATGAGAGCCTCCGCGCCTTCGGCCGCATCGACGGCCTCGTGAACAACGCGGGGCTGCTCAGTCCCGGGCCCTCCGTCGATCAGCCCGCCGCCACCATCGCACAGACCCTCGCCGTGAACGTCGCAGGCGCCGTGCACTGCGGAGCGGCGGCCATCCGCGCGATGCGGGCGGCGGGGGAGGGGGGCAGCATCGTCAACGTGGCGTCAGGGGCGCTGCAGGGGTCCGAGGGCCTCACGCTCTACGGCACGACCAAGGCGGCGATCCTCGGCCTCACGTACGGGTGGGCACTCGAGCTCGAAGGCACCGGCATCCGTTGCAACGCCATCGCACCACTGGCTCACACGGCCATGTCGGACCTCACGGGCGGCGACGACACACGGAAGGGGCCCGACCCAAGCCTCGTGGCGCCTGCGGTCGTCTACCTGCTGAGTCCGCGGTCCCGCGCGGTGTCCGGGCAGATCCTGCGGTTCGACGGACGCCGTCTCGGGCTCATGGCTCCTCCGCAGCTCACCCACGTGACCGAGCGGGACGGGTGGGATGCCGCGCAGATCGCTGCGGCGATCGACGCCGAACTCGCACCGGGCATCGCGCCGGTCGGGCTCGCCCGGTCGCCACGACCGCAATGGGTCTGACCGCTTCAGGGGACGACTCGGAGCGAGGCGAAGAAGGAATGGACGTCGGCGGAAAGCTCGCCGGGGATCTCATAGGCGGCGAAATGGCCACCGCGCGGCAGATACGACCATCGCTCGAGATTGGTGCTCGCCGCCGCCTCTGCGTGAGGCATGAAGAGTACGTCCTTCGGCGTGATGCCGAAGGCCATCGGCGTGATGCGCGACGTCGAGGGATCGTTTCGTGGTGGGATGGCGCTGCCGAAGTTGTCGCGATAGAACCGCATCGAGGTGCCGATCGTCTGCGTGAACCAGTAGATCGAGGCGGTCGTGCACAGGAAGTCCCGATCGGCGATCTCGTCGATCATCGTGTCGGGATCGCGCCAGTTGAGCCTGCGCTCCCAGATCCACGCCGCGAGGCCGGCGGGTGAGTCGTTGAGCGCGTAGGCGAGCGTCTGCGGATCGCGGCGGTGCACTTCGAGATGGCTGGAGACGAGTGGGCGCGCCTCGGCCATCCGCACCTCCATCCACTCCTCATCGGCCGCGAATCGGCCGCTTCCGTCCAGCGATGGGGTGAATCCGGCCACCGCCTGAAGGGTCGAGTACGCACCGATGACCCGTTCAGGGAACAGCTGTGCGAGCTCACCGGTGATCTTCCCTCCCCAGTCACCGCCGACCGCGCCGTAGCGCGGATACTCGAGCACCTCGTGCATGAGCGTGTCCCACACTCGGGCGACGTCGCGACATCCCACCGGTCGCCGCAGCGGGCTCGAGAAGCCGAACCCGGGCAGCGAAGGGATGACGAGATCGAACGAGAGGCTTGGATCGAGCCCGTGCGAACCGGGATCGGTCAACGGGCCGATCACGCCATGCCAGTCCCAGAACGTCCACGGCCAACCGTGGCTGAGAATCAGGGGTATCGATCGCGGGCTGGTGCCCTTCACATACTGGAAATGAATCGGAAGGCCGTGGATCGTGACCGAGAACTGCGGAACGGCGTTCATCAGCGCTTCCTGCGCACGCCAGTCGAATTCATCCGCCCAGTAGTCGATCATTCCCGAAAGCCAGGACTGCTCGACGCCGTAGCCCCAGTCATCGTTCGCGAAGTCGGGGGACAAGCGCGTGTGCCGCAACCGGGCGTGCAGCGACTCGAGCTGCTCGTCGGCCACGTTCAGTCGGAATTCGATCATCGTGCTGCTCCTTCGTGTCGGCGCCGGCGCTCGCCGGGTTCGGATCCGCCCGATGTTTGACGACCGGTCAGCTACTGCTTAGGGTAATCAACCAAGCGCTCGCTTGCCTACTCAATGAGGAGAGATCGTGACATCGACGTCGCCCGAAGTGAATGTGTCGCCCGAAGTGAATGTTCAGACCCAGGCGTTCCTTGAATCCCCGAACAGTGCGCTCGGCTGCCCGCATGCGCGGCTCGCCCACACCGACGGCATCTCAGGTACCGAGTTCTTCGGATACGACACCGTCAGGGCCCTGTTCCGTGACGACAGGATCCGCCCCAAGACCGCGCAGGTCTACCTCGACATGGGCGTCACGAAGGGCAGCCCCATCTACGAGTTCCTACAGCGCGGCAACTTCAACATGATGCCTCAGGAGGATCACGACCGGCTTCGCCCGCTCATCCTTCGTGGTTTCCGCCCCGCGCGCATTCGCACTGCGGAGCCCGCCATCCAGCAGATCGCCGACGGCCTCGTCGACCAGATCATCACAAGCGGTGGCACGGCGAACCTGGTGGCCGATTTCTCGCATCACCTCTCGATTCGCACGATCTCGCACTTCATCGGCGTACCGGCAGAAGATGTGCACCGTTTCGAGGACGCGACGGTGGAGCTCATCCTCCTCGGGGCCGTACCGTTCGCGCCGGCGATTCCGCGGCTGGAGGAGGCGCTGGTCGAGATCTCGACCTATGTCGACTCCCTCGTGACCGCGCGCCGAGTCCAGCCGGGAGACGACTTCATCAGCGATCTCATCGCCTTGGAATCAGAGGGTGACAAGATTACCCAGGAGGAACTCGTCTGGAGTATCGTGTTCCTCCTCCTGGCCGGCCACGACACGACGCGCGCGCAGATCGCATCGACCGCTCGGCTGCTCATCTCCACAGGTCAGCGGGATGCTGCGGCCGAGGACGACACGCTCGTGAAGCAGCTCCTCAAGGAGTCGCTGCGCATCTACCCGGCTGCGCACCGTTTCCCGCGCGTCGTGCGTGAACCCCTCGAGGTGGAAGGTCTGTCCTTCGAGCCCGGCGACAGGCTCGCCCTCAACCTCGCTGCCGCCGGACGCGACCCCTCGGTCTTCGAGAATCCCGACGATGTGGTCCTCGACCGTCCCGCGCCGGGGTATGAGATCGGATTCGGCTACGGCGGACACCACTGCATCGGGTGGGGGCTCGCGACCGCGGAGATCACCATCGGTGTGCAGACGCTGGTCGACCGGCTCACGAACGTCGACATCGTCGGCGACGTCGTCTACAAGACCGGCGGCACGATCGCCGGTCCCGAGGTCCTCGACATCACCTTCTCGCCACGGACGGCCGCGCGCTGATGCTCAACCTGGACACGGCGACGAAGGTCGGGATCGGGTTCCCGGATGCTGCACTCGAGGATCTGGCGGCGCGACTGAGGATGACGCGGTGGCCCGACCTCCCCGGTCGGGATTCCGACCGGTATGGAATCGAACAGGCGTATCTCCGCGAACTTGTCGACTACTGGCTGGACGGATTCGACTGGCGAGCTGTCGAGCGGCGGATGAACGAGTTCGATCACTACACCGCCGACGTCGGCGGTGAAGTGATCCACTTCATGCACCGCCCGGGGGCAGGTAGCGATCCCGTGCCGGTCATCCTCACGCACGGCTGGCCATGGACCTTCTGGCACTGGAGCAAGGTCGTCGACCCGCTCGCCGACCCCGTTGCGCACGGGGCGCCCTCGGAACGCGCGTTCGACGTGATCGTGCCGTCATACCCTGGCTTCGGTTTGTCCTCTCCGACCCGACGTGACGACCTCAACTTCTGGAAGATCGCCGATCTTTGGCATGAGCTCATGACCGAGGTGCTCGGCTGCCGGACCTACACGGCGGGAGGCGGCGACTTCGGTGCGCTGGTGACCGCGCAGCTCGGACACAAGTACGCAGACTCGGTGCTCGGCATCCATGTCAGCACGCCGACGCCACTCGACATCTTCCAGGGCGAGCGCTGGTGGGACATCACCGAGGGCCGCGTGTCACCACCCGATGCGACGCAGCTGGAGCGGGACGGTCTGCAGAACTACATGCGGAAGTTCGTCGCACACATCACGGTGCACATGCTGGATTCGCAGACTCTCACGTATGGCCTCGCCGACTCGCCGGTCGGACTGCTCGCCTGGCTCGTCCGTCGGTATCAGCTCTGGACGGACCACGGGGGCGACCTCGAGTCGGTGTTCTCCAAAGACGATCTGCTCACGGTCGCGACCCTCTATTGGCTTACCAACACGATCGGGAGCAGCATACGCACCTACGCGAACTCGGCGTTCTACCCGTGGAAGCCCGAACACGATCGGACACCGACGATCGAGGTGCCCGCGGGCATCACGTTCCTCGGCTTCGAGAACCCGCCCGGAGTCTCCGCGCAAGAGCGCGCCGATACCTATCGGAATGCCGCGTCGCGTCGTAGCCCCAGCGACCGCAGCGCCCGCTGGTACAACCTCGTCAACGTCAAGGCGCATGAGCACGGGGGACACTTCGCGCCGTGGGAGAACCCCGACGCATGGGTGGGAGACATGCGCGAGACATTCCGCATCGCCATGGAAGGGAACTGAGCTATGGGATCGATTCGTTATCTCGATGCTCGAGGCGAGATCCTCCTCGACGCGACCCTGAGCGCGAGCGATACCGTCATGGAGGTCGCGGTGCGCGAGGGGGTCCCGGGCATCATCGCCGAGTGCGGTGGCAGCATGTCGTGCGCGACCTGCCATGTGTACGTCCTGCCCGAGTCCTGCGATGGATTCGAAGCCAAGGAGGACATGGAGGAGGAGCTCCTCGACGGACTCGAGAACAGGACGGAGTGCAGTCGCCTGTCGTGTCAGCTCATCCCTGTGGCAGGGAACGAGGAACTCGTCGTCACCGTGCCGGACCCGGTATGAGTGCGACGTCCTCCCTGGCGGCCGTGACCCGCATGCGCTCGGGAGTGCTCATCGTCGGCGCCGGCCAAGCTGGGTCGCAGGTGGCGATCAGCCTGAGAGAGGCCGGTTACCGTGGGCGCGTGACGGTCGTCGGGGACGAGCCCTACCTCCCATACCATCGTCCGCCGCTCTCCAAGGCGTTCCTGAAGGGCGACGCTTCGCCGGATTCCCTGGCCCTCCGCGGCGATGCCGCATACCGACGCCACGATGTCGACGTCTTGCTCGGGGCGCGAGTCGTCGACGTGGACGCGATGACGCAGACGGCGCACCTGGACGGCGGCCAGCAGATCGGGTACGAGTGGCTGGTGCTCGCGCAAGGGGGCGTGCCCCGCGGGCTTTCGGTGCCCTTCCTCGATGCCGACACGGGCGCCGAAGTGAATGGCGCCGAGACCGCAGGGGTCCATTACCTGAGACAAGCCGAAGACGCGATCCGACTGCGTGAGAAGCTCGCGCAGGCGAACAGCGTCGTCGTCGTCGGCGGCGGATTCATCGGGCTCGAAGTCGCGGCCGCCGCAACGGAACTCGGAGCAGGCGTGACCGTCCTCGAGATGGCCGATCGCCTCATGGCGCGGGTGGTGCACCCCGCGGTCGCCGAGTTCTACCGTGGCGCCCATTCACTGCGGAAGGTCGATATTCTCACCGATACGAGGCTGGATGTCGTCCTGGTCTCCGATGGGCATGTCTGCGGAGTGCGCGTGGGATCGGGCCGTGCCATCTTTACCGATCTCGTCGTCGTCGGCGTGGGGCTCATCGCCGATACCGACCTCGCCGCCCGCATCGGGCTCGAGGTCGATCGAGGCGTCGTCATCGATGAGAACGGTCGCACCAGCGATCCTCGCGTGTTCGCGGCAGGGGACTGTGCCACCCGGCGCCTTCCATCGGGTGCCACAGAGCGCATCGAATCCATCCACAACGCGATCGAGCAGGCGAAGGTCGTGGCGGCGGCGATCGCGAATGCGCCGGCACCGCGGCCAAGGGCCCCGTGGTTCTGGTCGGATCAGTTCGATCTGAAGCTGCAGATCGCCGGTTGGACCGGCGACGACACCGACATCGAGATCGACGGCAGTCTCGATGAGGAGAAGTTCGTGATCACCCATCGTCGTCATGGGCGCCTCGTCGGGATCACCGCCGTCAGCAGCCCTCGCGAATTCCTGCGTGGGCGTACTGAGCTCGACCGACTCGCGCATTCAGCCGCAGAACCAGTGGTGGAGGACGGCGGCGAGTCCGCGTCGGGTGTGGCGGTTTCCGTGGTCTGACGCGGCACCGCACCGATTGCCGGCCGAGACGAGGCGCAGCCATGGCTGCGCCTCCTCTCGTTCGCCTACGCCGGCTGTACCTCGGTCGCGCCGCTCGACATCGAGCGCAACTGGGTCTTCAGGATCTTGCCGGTGGCATTTCGCGGGAACTCGTCGACGATGACCACGTCCCGCGGAACCTTGAAGTTCGCAAGCCGTTCGCGACAAAAGGCAATGAGGTCGGCGGCATCGGGGCGGGGCGAAGCGTCGTGCAGCAGCGCGACATACGCGACTCCGACGGCGCCGAGCCGAGCGTCGTCGACACCGATGACAGCGGATTCGTTGACGGCCGGATGCTGCCGCAGCACGTTCTCCACCTCGGCCGGGTAGACGTTGAACCCGCCGACGATGAACATGTCCTTCAGGCGATCGGTGATCTTGAGGCAGCCGTGCTCGTCGAGCCGGCCGATGTCGCCCGTGTGGAACCAGCCCTCGTCGTCGACGACAGCGCGAGTGGCCTCTTCGTCCTCGAAGTAGCCGAGCATGACGTTGTCGCCGCGCAGCAGGATCTCCCCGTCCTCGCCGACCGGCACCTCGTTCCCCGACGGATCGACGATGCGGATCTCGGTGCTCGCCGTGGCCGGTCCGGTCGTCTGCGAGGCATGGTCGAGGTCCTCCCCCGGACGCGACAGCGTGGCGACCACGCACTCGGTGAGTCCGTACGCCTGGGCGACGCGCTCGAAGCCGAGGACGTGCACCATATCGTGGAAGAGCGTCTCGGGGGCGGCCGTGGCTCCGGCGATGGCGAAACGAAGGGACGACAGGTCGAACTCGCGCCGACGAGGGTGGTCGAGCAGTGTCGTGAAGATGGTGGGTACCCCGGGCAGCACCGTGATCCGCTCGGCCTGGATGAGCTCGAGCAGCTGCTCGGGATCGAACGTCGCGAGCGGGTAGATCGTGGTGCCGGCCACGAGTGACGAGATCATGCCGGCCTTGTAGCCGAAGCCGTGGAAGAAGGGATTGACCACGGCGTACCGGTCGTCGGCGGTGAGGTCGGCGCCATCGGCCCAGTCGCGGGCCACGCCGATCGTCTGGCGGTGCGCGCTCATGACGCCTTTCGGCACACCGGTCGTGCCCGATGTGAAGAGGACGTCGACCACATCGTCGCGGGTCACCGCATCGAGCGCGGCCCGGAGTTCGTCGTCGGGAACGGCGGCGCCCGAGGCGAGGAAGTCCGTCCAGCCGGAAGACACCGGTCCGGTGGGCGCGTCGTCCATGGCGACGACGAGGCGGAGTGCGGGAAGGCCGGGCATCGCGGAGCCCTCGACGCCGAGTTCCGCCGCGGCATCCCGCAGCATCGTCGAGAACGAGCGACCGAGGAAGCCATCGGCGAGGACCAGGGCGGTCGCACGCGAGCGGGACATGATGACGGCCGCCTCGTGGCCCGTGTACCGAGTGTTGAGCGGCACGACGGCCGCGCCGATCGACTGGGCACCCAGCATCGCGAGAATGAACTCGGCACGGTTCGGAGCCCAGACCGCGACTCGGTCGCCGCGACGCACGTCGTGCGCCAGGTAGGCCCGGGCGACCTCGTGCACGCGTTGCTCGAGATCGCGATACGAGATGACGGTGCCGCCGTCGACGATTGCGGCATGCGCACCGAGCTTCGCACGGTCGGCGAGCAGACTCGGTATCGTTTCGGCGTGTGAGAGCGAGGTCATCATCGTCCTTTCGCGGTCAGGAAAAATTGGTACTTCCGGCGTGCCGAGCACCTCGGTATAGGGCAGACTTGAACAAACGCTTGTGTGGGTACGGATGAAGGAGTCCCCGATGGTAATCAACACCAAGTCGCCCCGTGCGGAGCAGAACTCCGAGCGGCGTGACCAGATCCTCGCCATCGCGGCCCGACTGATCGCGTCTCGAGGCTACTCGGCGACGACGGTGCGCGACATCGCCGACGAGGCCGGCATCCTGTCGGGCAGCCTCTACCATCACTTCTCCTCCAAGGAGGCGATTCTCGAGGAAATTCTCCACGGCTTCATGGATCAGCTGCTCACGCGATTCGAGGCCATCGTCGCCGAAGACGGCAGCCCGCGGGAGATCCTCGACAAGCTCATCGAGCATGCCTTCATCACGATCGAGAGACATCACGACGCGGTCGGCCTGTACCAGAACGAATCGTCGTTTCTCGCCACTCAGCCCGGCTTCGAGTTCCTCAACAAGGACTCCGGCCGGATCGAGGCCATCTGGCTCGGGCAGATCCGCGAGGGCCAGCGGGTGGGTGTCTTCCGCGACAGCATCGACCCGGCGACCGCGTACCGCTTCATCCGCGACGCCGTGTGGTCGACCGTGCGCTGGTACCACCCCGGCGGACGGCATACCGCCGCGAGCCTCAGCGCGAACTTCCTCGACCTGCTGCACAGCGGCCTCCTGTCGGACTGAGCCGGCCGCTCAGTCCGCGACCTCACCCGTTCTGGCGCCGCGGGGGTCGAGCACCTCGCGGATGAGCCGCAGCTCCTCGGCGTCGGGGACGCGCGTGGTGGCGGCATCCGTCACGTCGATGGCGAAGCCGGTGTTGTCGACGACGGCCTGCGGGTCGACGCCGGGATGGATGGAGCGAACGGTCACGCGGCCCTCGTCGTCGTAGCCGAGCACCGCGAGGTTCGTGACGATGACGCCCAGGTGATGGAAGCGCATGGCCCGACCGCCGGCCCGAGCGCGGTCATTGCCCACGCCCGACACCATGTCGACGGACTCGACGAAGATGCGTGCCGAGTGCCGGGAGACCCAATAGTCGACGCGGTGGTTGACCGTGTTGCCGGGGGCACCGCGCACACCGATGAGCTGACGCTTGGGCTTCGCCCAGTCGCCGATGAGCGAGATGTTCTGGTTGCCGTGCCGGTCGATCTGACTCGCACCCATCATGCTCTGCCTGCGGCCGCTGGCGAGGATGTCGAAGATGCGGCGGAAGGGCGCCCAACCCTCGATGGTGCCGCCGGCCGCGGCCGAACGGCCGAGCGGCGGCGGGGTGCTCATGAGGAACGCCTCGCCGTCGGTGAGCACGATGTCGGGCGCGGTGGTGAGCTTGGCCAGTCGTGCGCCGATGGTCGGCACGACGCCGACCGCGTGGGCGAGGACCTCACCCGAGTCACGGTAGGTGTCGGCGCAGGCCGCGATGCAGATCTCGGCGATCGTCGCGTCGCCCGTGGTCGCACCGGCGGCCGCCGTGGTCTCGGAAGTGGTCGCAGTGTCTGTGGTCATCATGCTCCTTGGGCGTGGAAGCGGGCCACGGCGTCGTGGTACCCGGCCTCATCGGTCTCGAGATAGTCGGCGGCGAAGCGCGACCAGGCCTCGGGGTCCTTGGCGCTCGTGGCATACAGGCGCTGGAACGCCTCGTCGCGGTCGTAGTCGGGCTCGCACGTCGTGAAGTGGGCGCCGCGGGGCGTCTCGATCACGCCGGAGACGTACATGCGGCTGAAGAGCAGCGTGTGAAACGACGCCTCGTCGAGCAGGTGCTCGGTCGGCACGACCTGCTCGGCCGACACGAACGTACGCGTGGCCGCCATCGCGAACAGGTCGTCGAAGTACGGGTCGGGCCCGAGGAACTGGGCGTTGCCACGCGAGTCGGCACGGTTCACGTGCACGAGGGCGACGTCGAGGGGGAGTGCGGGCATCGCCACGTACTCCTCGTCGGAGTACGGCGAGGCGACCGTCTTCAGGCGGGGGTTCGCGGGGAGCACGTCGGATCCGAGTCCGGCGCGGATCGGAAGGAAATCCAGGCGCGAGGCCGCCGCCCGCAGGCCCGCGACGAACATCCCCTCGTCGTACTCCTCGATCGCGAGGCCGCCGCGCTCGCGTACCGCCGTGAAGAGCGGGTCGAGCGGGATGCTGTCGAGCGATACGAACCCGTAGATGAGTTTGCTGATCTTCCCTGCTTGCGCGAGCAGGCCGACGTCGGGACCGCCGAAGGCCACGACGGTGAGATCGGTCACGTCGGACCGCAGCAGCGCGCGCACGAGTGCCATCGGCTTGCGGCGGGAACCCCACCCTCCGATGCCGACGGTCATCCCGCTCTCAATGGATGCCGCGGCCTCCTCGATGCTCATCAGTTTGTCGGGCATACCGCTCCTTCTCGCTGCGCTGCGAGCGCTTGTGACCTAGCGCTTGTGACCTAGCGCTTGTTTGGTACCTACGTTAGCATGACCGATGAGCCGGATCACCCGCCCGTCGAGGAGGACGCATGCATGAGGACCTGAACGCGCAGCACACGATCGTCACGGGCGGGGCGAGCGGAATCGGCGCCGCGGTGGTGGCCGACCTGAAGGCGCGCGGCCATGTCGTCACGGTCTTCGACCTGCAGCCGTCACCGGATGCCTCGGTGACCTCACTCGCCGTAGACGTCACCGACGAGCAGGCCGTGGCCGAGGCCGTCGCGGCGGCAGAGGCGCGCTCGGGCGTCGTCACCGGCGTCGTCGCCTGCCACGGCATCCGCGGGAGCTACGTGCCCGCACTCGACCTCGACCTCACCGCCGTGCGGCGGGTCTACGACATCCACGTCGTGGGCACGCTCGCCGTATGCCGCGAGGTCGTGCGCCGCCTCGGCGGGCGCGCGGCATCCATGGTGCTCATCTCGTCGACCACGGCGTACGGCGGATGGGTGAACCAGTCCGACTACGGCCCCGCGAAAGCCGCCGTACGCCAGCTCGCACAGAACCTCGCGATCGAATGGGCACCGCTCGGCGTGCGGGTGAACGCGGTCGCTCCGGGCCACACGCGCACCCCGATGGTGCAGTCCCTCATCGACGGCGGCTACGACGTGGTCCAGGTGGAGGCGCGGATGCCGCTCGGTCGGCTCGCCGAGCCCGACGAGATGGCGCGATCCATCACCGCACTGCTGTGCGACGCGACCTTCGTGACAGGCCAGTGCCTGCCCGTCGACGGCGGATGGACGGCGGTCGGCAAGTGAGCGAGATGCCGATGCGCAGACTCGGCGACCTCGAGATCTCGGCGCTCGGGATGGGATCGATGACGATCACGCAGGTGCCCGACTTCGATGTCGAGCGCGGCATCCGCACCGTGCAGACCGCGCTCGACGCGGGGATCACGCTCTTCGACACCGCCGACAGCTATGGCCCGACGAGCGAGCTCGGCGTCAACGAACGCGCCCTCGTCCGCGCGCTGGGCAGCCGTCCGGGGGCGCTCGAGCGCGTGGTGATCGCCACCAAGGGCGGACACACGCGCGGGCCGAACGCCAGCTGGTGGATCGACGGCAGCCCCGAGTACCTCGCCCGCGCAGCTCGCGCATCGCTCGGCCGGCTCGGGCTCGACAGCATCCCGCTGTACCAGCACCATCGGCCCGACGTGCGGGTGCCGTTCGCCGAGTCGATGGGTGCGCTGCGTGGGCTCGTCGACGACGGGATCGTGCAGCGGGTGGGGGTGTCGAACGTCGATACGGCGCAGCTCGGGGTCGCAATCGCCGTGCTCGGCGACGCCCTCGTCAGCGTGCAGAACGAGTACTCCCCGGTGGAGCGGTCGAGCCTGCCCGTGCTTCGCATGTGCGAGGCACACGGCATCGCATTCCTCGCGTGGGGGCCGCTCGGTGGCATGCGCGCCGCAAAGGGCCTGGGCGAGGCGGCCGGCGCGTTCGCCGACGTGGCCCGTGCGCGCGGTGTGAGTCCGCAACGCGTCGCCCTCGCCTGGATGCTGCAGTCGTCGCCGAACGTCATTCCGATCCCGGGCGCGAGCCGGCCCGAGAGCGTGCTGGACTCGGTCGCGGCGACGACGCTCGAACTCGACGCCGACGAACTGGCGAGGCTCGAGGGGTCCGCTCAGTGAGGCGGCTGCAGAAGCTCCACGCGCACGTCGTCGGGTCCGAGCACGTACACGTAGCGGTAGCCCTCGAGCGGCCCGGCCGTGGCGACCATCGGCGCGGAGAGCGCCTTCGTGCCGCGCTCGGCCAGGCGGGCGAGGGTCGTGTCGAGATCATCGACCAGGATCGCCGGATGCGCGGCTCCGATGCGGCCGTTGTCGGGGTCGATGCGCTCGCCGGAACCGTTGCGGTATTCGGCGAGCTCGATCACGGTGTCGCCGTCGGGGAACGTCAGGAACGTGAGCAGGACCACGATGCCGGGGTAGCCGGTCGCGGCCTCGACGGCGGGCCCGCTCTTCTCGAGCGGCCCGATGACCTCGCCGCCCGTGAGCCCCCGGTAGAACTCGACCGCGCCCTTCATGTCACTCACGGTGATGCCCATGTGGTGCATCCGTCTCATCGTCAGCCCTCCCTGCCAAACGCTTGCTCAACAACCTACCGCGGAAGGAAACACCCAGATGAACCCCGACCCGATCATCCAGCTCGAGGGCAAGGTCGCCCTCATCACCGGGGCGGCGGGCGGGCAGGGCCGGGCGCACGCCCGCCTGCTGCACGGCCTGGGAGCGCGACTCGTGCTCACCGACCTCGATGAGGTCGCCGTGCGGGAGCTCGCCGACGAGTTCGGCGACGATGCGATCGGCCTTGTGCACGACGTCACGTCGCCGTCGGCCTGGGCCACGGTGACGGATGCCGCCGCCGCCGCGTTCGGCCGCATCGATGTGCTCGTCAACAACGCGGGCTACTGCCCCGTGGCGCCGCTCGCCGAGACGAGCGAGCAGACCATCCGGCTCACGCTCGATGTGAACCTCGTCGGGCCGATCCTCGGCATGCAGGCGGTGCTGCCGCTCATGCGCGAGCACGGCGGCTCGATCGTGAACATCTCCTCGACGGCGGGGCTGGCCGGCTACGCCGACCGCGTTCCATACGCCGCATCAAAGTGGGGGCTGCGCGGTGCGACGCGCTCGGTCGCCCATGAGTACGGGCCGTACGGCATCCGCGTGAACACGATCTGCCCCGGCGCCGTCGACACCCCCATGATCAGCGACGATACGCGCGAGGGCCGCGGGTTCATCACGACCATCCCGATCCCGCGAGCGGGCCGGCCTGAGGAGGTCTCGCGCCTCGTCGCGTTCCTTGCGAGCGACGCGAGCAGCTACTGCACCGGGCACGAGTTCGTGATCGATGGAGGGCAGGTCGCCTGATCATGCCGGCCTACGAGATCGACGGGGTGGTGCCGGTCGTCGACCCGACGGCCTTCGTGCACGAGAGCGCGAGCCTGATCGGCGACGTGATCATCGGACCCGGATGCTACATCGGACCGTTCGCGAGCCTGCGCGGCGACTTCGGCCGCATCATCGTGGGCGAGGGCTCGAACGTGCAGGACTCGTGCGTCATCCACGCGTTCCCCGGCGCCGACGCCGTGCTCGAGCCGAACAGCCACGTCGGGCACGGCGCCGTGCTGCACGGCTGCGTGGTGCACTCGTTCGCGCTGATCGGTATCGGCGCGACCGTGCTCGACGGCGCCGAGATCGGAGAGAACGCCCTCGTCGGCGCCGGCGCCGTCGTTCCCGCCGGAACGGTCGTGCCCGCGGCATCCCTCGCCGTCGGAAACCCCGCCAAGGTCGTGAAGCAGCTCGACGACGTCGCCCTCGAATGGAAGCGGAACGGCGTGCGGATCTACCAGGAGCTCGCGCAGCGCAGCCGCGAGACGCTGCGGCCGGTGCTGGCGCTGACCGCGGTCGAGCCCGACCGGCCGCGGGTGAGCACGGGCGCCGACGTGTCGCGCCCGTTGCACGAGCACCGCAGGTCAGCCGCCGACGATTCCGAGTGAGTGCGCCAGGCGGGTGCGCTGCTCGCTCGCCGTGCCGAAGAGCTGTCCCGTCGCGTGCGCGCGCTTGAACACGAGCTGTGCGTCGTGCTCCCAGGTGATGCCGATACCGCCGTGCAGCTGAACGGTCTCGGATGCCACGAGGTCGAGCCCTTCGGAGCACCACGACTTCGCGAGCGCGGCGAGCTCGGGGACCTCCGGCGCGTCGTTCGCGACGGCCCACGCCGCTGCGCGGGAGGCGGTGCGAGCCGTGTCGACTCGCACGTGCAGGTCGGCCATGCGGTGCTTGAGCGCCTGGAACGAACCGATCTGCCTGCCGAACTGCACCCGCTGCTTCGCGTAGTCCACCGTCATGTCGAGTCCGCGCGCCGCCGCGCCGACCTGCAGCGCCGAGATGGCGGTGAGCGCCCGGTCGCGTACCGCATCGAAGTGCGCGGCATCACCGATCGCGATGGGCACGGCCGGTGTGCCGTCGAACCGCAGGGTCGCGAACTGCAGCGTCGGATCCACCGCCGGCGTGCGATCGCGCTCGATCGCCTCGGGCGCGATGACCTCGAAGAGGCCGGGCCCGTCGGGCGTCTGCGCGATCACGAGGACGACGTCGGCGGCCGTGCCGTCGAGCACGAGCGGCACCGTGCCGCTCAGGCGCCACGGTTCGCCCGGGGTCGCCACCACGTCGGTCGTGTCGGGAGACCAGCGACCAACCGCATCCCCCCATGCGAGTGTTGCGATCGATGTTCCCGCGGCGATCCCAGGAAGCAGTCGGGCGCAGGCCTCGTCGTTGCCGCTCGCGAGCAGCGCCTGCGCGGCGATCGCGACCGAGCCGAGGTAGGGCGAGGGCGTGAGCGCGTACCCGAGCTCCTCGAGCACGAGGTGCGTCTCGTACGCCGTGAAACCCGCGCCGCCGTACTCCTCGGGGATCGCGAGCGAGGCCGCGCCGATCTCCTCGCAGAGCACCCGCCACACCTCGGGGTCGAAGCCCGCGTCGGACGCGATCGCGCGTCGCACGGCGGTGCTGTCGGAGCGCTGTTGGAGCAGGCTCCGGATGAACGTGACGAGCTCGTGCTGCTCTTCGCTGAGATCGAACTGCATGGCGTCTCCCGGTTCAGGCCGACAGGATGGAGCGGGCGACCCGCGCTCGATGGTACGCCGCGGTTCCCCACACCGAGGCGAGGGCCGGCACGAGCGTGACCCACAGCCCGAGCTGGTGCTCTGCGGTGTATCCGATCGCGCCGTGCACCTGCAACGACGTGCGAGCCGCGAGCCGGGCCGCATCGCCCGCTGCGATCTTCGCCGCGGAGACGTCGCGTGCACGGGTCGACGAGTCGAACGTCGTCGCGGCCGACCAGATGAGCGGCCGCGCGAAGCTCAGTGCGACCCGCACGTCCGCGAGCTGGTGCTTCAGGCTCTGGTACTCGCCGATCGGCTTGCCGAACTGCTCGCGGATCTTCGCGTACCCCACCGCCTCGGCGAGGAGCCGCTCGCCGGCGCCGAGCAGCATCGCGGCCGAGGCGAGCGCCGCCTCGTCGAGCGCTGCGGCGAGCTGATCGACGTCGAGGTCGGTTCGAGCGCCCGGAACGAGGCGGCCGAGGCGCCGCACGGGAGCGAGCGACTCGATGCGCTCGAACTCGACTGCCGGGGCGATCCAGCCGTCGCCGATCGCGAAACGGTGCGTCGCGATGTCGGGATCGAGTGCCGCGGGCGCGAGACCTTCGACGCTCGCCGTCGCGATCGCCCCATCTCCGATCAACGCGGAGCGCGCCTCGTCGTCGACGAGCCGGGGCAGCAGCGCGACGCTCTCGAGGTACGGGCCGGGTGCCGCGTGGTAGCCGAGCCGCTCGAAGACGATCGCGAGGTCGGCGGCGCTGCCGCCGAGACCGCCCTCGGCCTCGGCCACGCGCAGGCCCGCGAGGCCCAGCTCGCCGAAGCTGTGCCACAGCGCGAGTCCCGCGGTGTGGTCGCCGGATGCCCACTGCTGCGCGACGGCCGCGCCGCCGTGATCCTGCACGAGTTCGTCGACGGCCTCGGCGAAGGCCTCCTGCTCGTCGGTGGCGAGGAATCGCATCACGCCCTCCTTCGGTCGCCGCGGGGGAGTCCGAGGATCCGCTCGGCGATGATGTTGCGCTGGATCTCGTTCGTGCCCGCGTAGATGGGTCCCGCGAGGGCGAACAGGTAGTCGTCGGCCCATCGCCCGTCATCGATGCCCGCTCGGCCGCGGAACTCCGCCTCGGGGCCGAGCAGGCGCAGGCCGGTCTCCTGGATGTGGATGTCGAGTTCCGACCAGAAGACCTTGTTCACGCTGCCCTCGGCGCCCACGTCGCCGCCCTCGAGGAGACGGCTGACGGTCTGCCAGGTGAAGAGTCGGTACGCCTCGGCGCCGATCCAGGCGTCGACCACCGCGTCCTGCGCGGTGCGGTCCTCGTCGGCGTTCCGGTTCCACAACTCGACGAGCCGGTCGGATGCCGCGAGGAAGCGGCCGGGTGCGCGCAGCGAGAGTCCGCGCTCGTTGCCGGCGGTGCTCATCGCGACGCGCCATCCGTCACCGGGGGCGCCCAACACGTCGTCATCCGGCACGAACACGTCGTCGAAGAAGATCTCCGCGAAGCCGGTGTCGCCGTCGAGTTGGGCGATCGGGCGAACCGTGACGCCCGGGGCATCCAGCGGGAACAGGAAGTACGTGAGCCCACGGTGCCGCTCGGCCTCGGGGTCGGAGCGGAAGAGCCCGAACCCGCGATCGGCCCACACCGCCCGGGAGCTCCAGATCTTCTGGCCGTTCAGTACCCACCCGCCGCGTGTGTCGTCGCGACGGGCGGTGCTGCGGATGGCCGCGAGATCGCTGCCGGCCCCGGGCTCGGACCAGGCCTGCGCCCACACGGTGCTGCCGTCGGACATGCCGGAAAGGTAGCGCTCGCGCTGTGCCTGCGTGCCGTGCTCGAAGACGATCGGGGCCAGCAGCGTGATGCCGTTCTGGGCGACGCGAGTCGGGGCACCCGAGCGGTAGTACTCCTCCTCGAAGAGCACCCATTCGACGGTGCCCGCACCGCGGCCGCCGTACTCCTCGGGCCACGAGACGACCGACCAGCGGCCCGAGGCGAGTTCTGCCTCCCAGTCGCGGTGGGCCGCGAACCCGGCCTCGGTGTCCATCGACGGCAGGGGCGTGCCCGGCACGTGCTCAGCGAGCCAGGTACGTGCCTCCTGGCGGAACGCCTCCTGCTCTTCGGTGAGGTCGAGGTTCACGAGCGGTCTCCCGCGTCCCGGATCGAGGCGATGCCGACGCCTGCGAGCGAGTCGCCCTGCACCTCGGCGTTGTGGGCGTGCGCGGCGTGGTGGAGGCCGAAGACCGAGTCCATGCCGGCGCGCAGCCCCTGCAGGTCCTCGGCCTGGTTGACCGCCTTCTTCGCGAGCGCGAGGCCGAGGCGCGGCATCTGCGCCATCCGCTCGGCGATCTCGACTGTTCTTGCCTCGAGCTCGGCGCGCGGGGCGAGGTGGTTGACCATGCCGAGCTCGTAGGCGCGCTGCGCCGGCATCCGGTCGCCGGTGAAGAGCATCTCCTTCGCAGCGCGAGGGTTGGTGACCCACGGGTGCGCGAAGTACTCGACACCCGGGATGCCCATGCGTACGACGGGGTCCTGGAAGAACGCGTCGTCGGACGCGACGATGAAGTCGCACGACCACGCGAGCATGAGCCCCCCGGCGATGCAGGCGCCCTGCACCATGGCGATGGTGGGCTTGGGGATCTCGCGCCAGCGTCGGCACATCCCCAGGTACACCTCCGACTCGCGCGCGAATCGCGAATCGACGCCCTCGGCGCCGACGTGGTCCCACCAGATGACGGCTTTGCGCTCGAAGCTCTCGTGGATGTCGCGGCCGGGAGTGCCGATGTCGTGCCCGGCGCAGAAGTGGTCTCCGTTGCCCCCGAGTACGATGACCTTCACGGTGTCGTCGTTCGTCGCGCGCGTGAACGCGGCGTCCAGGGCGTAGGTCACCTTGGAGTTCTGGGCGTTGCGGTACTGCGGGCGGTTCAGCCGCACGAAGGCGATGGCTCCGCGAACCTCATAGGCGACGACATCCTCTTCGTCCGTGGTCATCTCGAGCTCCTCCCTGAACTCCCGGCGAAACGTGACCAAACAATCGCTTGGTTGTTGCTACTATAGGCGAAGCATGACGTGATGACCAACGGGGCTCGACGAGGAGAAGACGGCGTGGACCTGACCTACTCAGCAGCGGACGAGGAGTTCCGCGTGGAGATCCGGGAGTGGCTGGAGTCCAACCTCTCCGGCCGCTTCGCCGCGCTCCGCGGACTCGGCGGCTCGGGCCGTGAGCACGAGGCGTTCGAGGAACGACTCGAATGGAACCGCCACCTCGCCGCCGCCGGCTGGTCATGCGTCGCCTGGCCCGAGGAGTTCGGCGGGCGGGGCCTCAGCCTCGCCCAGCAGGTGATCTTCCACGAGGAGTACGCGAGGTCGGACGCCCCGGCGCGCGTGAACCACCTCGGTGAGGAGCTGCTCGGGCCCACCCTCATGGCGCACGGCACTCCCGAGCAGCAGGCGCGCTTCCTGCCGAAGATCGTCTCGGTCGAGGAACTCTGGTGCCAGGGGTACTCGGAGCCCGGTGCCGGTTCCGACCTCGCTGCCGTCGCCACGAGGGCGCGGCTCGATGGCGGTAGCTGGGTCGTCGACGGGCAGAAGGTGTGGACCTCGCTCGCACAGCACGCCGACTGGTGCTTCGTCATCGCGCGCACGGGCGACGGCGAACGCAAGCACGACGGCCTCTCGTACCTGCTCGTGCCCATGCACCAGGACGGCATCGAGGTGCGGCCCATCGTGCAGCTCACGGGCACGAGCGAGTTCAACGAGGTGTTCTTCGACGGCGCCCTCACCGATGCGGACCTCGTCGTGGGCGAGCCAGGCGGTGGGTGGAGGGTCGCCATGTCGACGCTCGGCTTCGAGCGCGGCGTCTCCACGCTCGCCCAGCAGATCGCCTTCCGCCGCGAACTCGACGTGGTCATCGAAACCGCCCGACGCACGGGCGCGATCGATGATCCGCTCCTTCGTGACCGACTCGTGCAGGCGCACCTGGGCCTCGAACTCATCCGGCTCCACGCGCTGCGCACGCTCGGCGGCGAGCAGGGGTACGAGGCATCCGTCACGAAACTGCTCTGGTCGCAGTGGCACCGATCGCTCGGCGAGCTCGCGATGGCCGCCGCCGGACCGAGCGCGCTCACCGTCGCGGCACCGCCCTACGAGCTCGACGAACTGCAGACCCTGTACCTGTTCAGCCGAGCCGACACCATCTACGGCGGCTCCGACGAGATCCAACGCAACGTCATCGCCGAGCGCGTGCTCGGCCTGCCGAGGGAGGCACGTCCATGAACCCAGCACTCGCGCCCGAGTACGTCGTGCCGCACGGACTGCTCGAGGGCCGACGCGTCGTCGTGACCGCCGCCGCCGGGGCGGGCATCGGATCGGCCGTCGCCACTCGGTGTCTCGAGGAGGGTGCCGCGCTCGTGGTGATCGGCGACACCCACGCCGGGCGGCTCGACACGGCGCGAGCGGAACTCGGGGCTCGGTTCGGTGCCGAACGCGTGCGCTCGGTGGTCTGCGACGTCACCGACGAAGCTCAGGTCGCCGCCCTGCTCGACGCCGCCGAGGACGGCGGCCCCATCGACGTCATGATCAACAATGCGGGGCTCGGCGGCACCGCACCGATCCTCGAGATGACCGACGATCAGTGGTCGAAGGTGCTCGACGTGACGCTCACGGGTACCTTCCGCTGCGTCCGTGCGGCGGGCCGCCGCATGGTCGAGGCGGGGCATCCGGGCGTCATCGTGAACAACGCCTCCGTGATCGGCTGGCGCGCGCAGGAGGGTCAGGCGCACTATGCGGCCGCGAAGGCAGGGGTGATGGCCCTCACCCGATCGGCGGCGATGGACCTCGCAGCGCACGGCATCCGTGTGAACGCCGTCTCACCGAGCCTCGCCATGCACCCTTTCCTCGAGAAGGTGACCACGCCCGAGCACCTCGAGCAGCTCAAGGCCCGTGAGGCCTTCGGCCGGGCCGCCGAGCCGTGGGAGATCGCGAACGTCATGGTCTTCCTCGCGAGCGACTACTCGTCGTACATGACCGGTGAGGTCGTGTCGGTGAGCAGCCAGCACGCCTGAATCCGTCCGAAACCGAAGCTGGGAGCACGAATGACCACCGCATATCTCGTCGACGCCGTCCGCAGCCCCGTGGGCAAGCGCGGCGGCGGCCTCGCCGGAGTGCACTCGGCCGATCTCGGGGCGCATGTCATCCGGGCGCTCGTGGAACGCACCGGTATCGACCCGGGTGCGGTCGACGACGTCGTCATGGGATGCACCGACACGATCGGGTCGCAGGCGGGCAACGTCGCACGCACGGCGTGGCTCGCCGCCGGCTACCCCGAGCATGTTCCGGGCGTCACCGTCGATCGGCAGTGCGGCTCGAGCCAGCAGGCCGTGCACTTCGCGGCGCAGGCCGTGATGTCGGGAACCAACGACCTCGTCGTCGCGGGTGGCGTGCAGAACATGTCGGCCATCCCGATCTCGTCGGCGATGGTGCTCGGGGCGCAGTTCGGCTTCACGACCCCGTTCGCCGAGTCGGAGGGTTGGCGCGCGAGGTACGGCGACCAGGAGGTGTCCCAGTTCCGTGCGGCCGAACTCATCGCCGAACGCTGGGAACTGAGCCGCGAACAGATGGAGCAGTTCGCCCTCGAGAGCCACCAGCGCGCGATCACCGCGACCGACGAGGGGCGCTTCGCGAACGAGATCGCACCCATCGCCGGTCTTGTTGCCGATGAGGGGCCGCGACGCGACACCTCGCTCGAGAAGATGGCGACCCTGCCCACGCTCACCGACGGCGGACGCGTCACCGCGGCCGTCGCCTCGCAGATCAGCGATGCCTCCAGCGCAGTGCTCGTGGCCTCCGAGCGGGCGATCGCCGAGCACGGGCTCACCCCGCGTGCGCGCATCCACCATCTCTCGGTTCGCGGTGCCGACCCGGTGTGGATGCTCACGGCACCCATCCCGGCGACGCAGCACGCGCTCGAACGCTCCGGCATGACCATCGATGACATCGACCTGTTCGAGGTGAACGAGGCGTTCGCCTCGGTGGTGCTCGCATGGATGAAGGAGACCGGCGCCGATCGCGACCGTGTGAACGTGAACGGCGGGGGGATCGCGCTCGGCCACCCGATCGGCGCGACCGGAACACGCCTGATGACCACGCTCCTCGGCGAACTCGAGCGGACCGGCGGCCGTTACGGGCTGCAGACGATGTGCGAGGGCGGCGGGGTCGCCAACGTGACGATCATCGAACGGATGTGACGCGAGGGGCGTGGCCGGGATGCTCGTGCCACGCCCTCACCGGCGTCCCCGTCTCAGATGACCGCGGCCGACGCGTCGCGCAGGCGCGCGACGGCCTCGCGCACGATGCGGTCGACGAGCTCCTCACAGCTCGGCAGGTCGTCGATGAGTCCCACGACCTGTCCCGCCGCGAGCATCCCGGCCTCGGTGTCGCCCTCGACGAGCCCGGCCTTCAGCAGCATGGGCGTGTTCGCGGCGAGGGCCATCTGCGACCAGCTGCGCCCCGAGGCCTTCTTCATCGAGAGGCCGTCCTTCAGGAAGGCGGGCCACGACATGCCGCTGAGCTTGCGGAACTCGAACGATCGCCGCACCGTCGCAGGCAGGTGACGCAGCGAACCGGATGCCTCGAGATCCTCCACGAATTCGGTGCGAAGCAGCCGGTGGGGCATCCCGTCGGCCTTGGTGGTGACGACGGTGCCGTCGAGTCCGAATCCGAGGTAGCGCTGCTTGATCGCGTCGGGGACGGCGCTGTCGCTCGTGAGGAGGAACCGTGTGCCCATGCCGATGCCGACGGCACCGTAGGCGAGGGCGGCGGCGAGCCCGCGGCCGTCGAAGAAGCCGCCCGCGGCCACGACCGGGATGTCGACCGCCGAGACGACCGATGGCAGCAGCAGTGAGGTGGGCACGGCACCGGTGTGTCCACCGCCCTCGCCGCCCTGGATCATCACGGCGTCCGCCCCCCATGATGCGACCTTCTCCGCGTGGCGTACGGCTCCGATCGAGGGCATGACGACGATGTCGTGCTCCTTCAATCGCTCGATGAGTTCGCGCTTCGGTGCGAGTGCGAACGATGCGACCTTCACGCCATGCCGGATCAGCAGCTCGACGCGGTCCATCGCATCGCCGGCGTCCGAGCGCAGGTTCACCCCGAACGGACGGTCGGTGCGCTCCTTCACCTCGACGATCGCCCGCTCGAGCTCCTCGGCTGTCATGGTGGCCGACGCGAGGATGCCCAGGGCGCCGGCGCGCGCGGTCGCCGACACGAGGCGGGCGCCGGCGACCCAGCCCATGCCGGTCTGGACGATGGGGTGATCGATTCCGGTGAGCTCGGTGAGGCGGGTGCGGATCATCGGGGGAGTGCTCATGTGGCGGGGACCTCTCGCTCTCGGAGCCGTCGGGGATCGAGCCGTTCCCGGATGAGCCGCAGTTCCTCGGGGTCGGGCAGTCGGGTGTTCGGCACGTCGCCGTGAATGTGCACGGCGAAGCCGGTGGCCGCCTGCACCCCTGCGACGTCGACACCGGGATGGGTGCTGACGAGTGACATGGTGCCATCGGGGCCGCTGAAGTCGAGTACCGCGAGGTCGGTGACCACGCGGTGCAGGCGGTGGAAGCGTGCCGAGACGCCGACGCTGCGCGCACGATCGGTGCCGAGGCCGGTGACCACGTCGACCCGCTCCACGAAGACGCGCGCTGAGTGCCGGGCGATCCAATAGCTCGTGGGGTGATTGATCGTGTTCGCCGCTGCCGCGCGTGCGCCGAGCAGTTGCCGCGTGGGATGCGACCGGTCGCCGATGGCCGATAGGTTCTGGTTGCCGTGGCGGTCGAGCTGCGCCGCGCCCATCACGACATGGCGTCGGCCGCGCGCGATGAGGTCGAACAGCGCGCAGTACGGCAGCGAGCCCTCGACGAGCCGGAATGGTTCGTCGACCGCCGGCGTGTCGGCGTAGAGCGTGGCCTCGCCGTCGCTCAGCAGCAGCTCGGGCGCGTGCGTCAGCCGGGCCAGTCGTGCCCCGATCGTCGGCACGACGCCGGTGGGGCTGGCAAGGATCTCACCGGCATCGCGGAAGAGGTCGCTGCACGCGGCGACCGTGACCTCGGCCCGGGTGGCGGTGGCACTCACGATCGGCTCGCCTCCGCGTGCAGTTCGGCGACCGAGCGGTGATACGTCGCGTCGTCGACGTCGACGAACCGGCTCCTGAACCGCTCCCACTCGGTGTCGGATGCCGCGGACGCGACATATGCCCGCTGGAACGCCTCGTCCCGTCCATATGCCGGCTCGCAGCTCGTGAAGTGCGCTCCCGCGGGCGCATGCACGACATGGTCGACCATGGTGCGGTTGAGCACGATCGTCGACGCCGCGGCATCCGTCGCCAGCCCTGCGGTCTCGACGACGTGCTCCGCGCTCACGACCGTGCGCGCGGCCGCCGACGCGAACAAGTCATCGAAGTAGGGGTCGGGCCCGAGGCATTGGGCGTTGCCCGAGGCGTCGGCTCGATCGAGGTGCGCCAGCGCGAGGTCGAGTGGGACCGCGGGCATCGCGACGAGCTTCTCGCGGTCATCGTAGGGGGAGACGATCGTGCGGATGCGGGGGTTGCGCTGCACCGCATCGGAGCCGAGTCCGGCCCGGGTGACCTCGAACGGGAGTCGCCTCGCCGCGGCACGCAGCCCCGACACGAGCATCGCCTCGTCGAGTTCGACGGACTCGACCGTGCCGGCCTGCCGTCTCGCGGCGAAGTGCGGCTCGATCGCGATGGAGTCGAGCGACACGAATCCGTGCACGACCTTCGCCGCTTGCCCGGTCGCGCACAGCACGCCGACGTCGGGTCCGCCGAAGCTCACGATCGTGAGGTCCTTCGCCCCCGAGCGCACGATGGCGCGCACGAGCGCCATTGGCTTGCGCCGCGACCCCCAGCCGCCGATGCCGATGGTCATACCGTCCTCGAAGAGGTCGGCGACGTCGTCGACCTCGATGCGCTTGTCGCTCACGTCGAGAGGTTGCCGCCGGTCTCGACGAAGGCGTCACGGTGCTCGTCGGCGACGCCGGCGAGGTTCAGCTCGAACGTGAAGCCCTGCTCGAACCGGTAGCTGCGGTTGACGTCCATGGTGTCGATGCCGTTGAGCGCTTCCTTGGCGGCGCGGATGACGCGCGGGTCCTTCGCGGCGATCTCGCCGGCCAGTGCCAGGGCAGTCTCGTCGAGGTCTGCGCGCGCCACGACCGAGTGCACGCTCCCGAACTCTGCCAGGCGCTGCGCGGAGACGGTGCGGCTCGTATAGTACATCGCCCGCAGCATGTGCTGCGGCACGAGGCGGGAGAGGTGAGTGGCGGCACCCAGGGCACCGCGATCGACCTCGGGCACGCCGAAGTACGCATCATCGGATGCCACGATCACGTCGCTGTTGCCCACGAGGCCGACCCCGCCGCCCAGGCAGAAGCCGTTCACGGCGGAGATGACGGGGACGGGGCACTCGTAGATGGCCTTGAACGCCTCGTAGCACCCTCGATTGGCCCCGATGATGCCGGAAAAGCCGTCGATGCGCTGCATCTCCTTGATGTCCACGCCGGCGTTGAAGCCGCGACCCTCGGCGCGAAGCAGGACGACGCGCGTCTGCTCGTCTCCGCCGGCCTGCCGCATCTCGTCGGCGACCTCGTACCAGCCGGCAACCGGAAGGGCGTTCACCGGCGGGTAGTCCATCGTGACGACGCGGACGCCGTTGTGGTGCATCGTCGCACTCACTGCCATGAGAGTTCTCCTGACCTAACGTTTGCTTGCTACCCTAGCACTTGCTTGGTTGAACCGGAACGACGATTCCGTCGCTGCTCGGGTTCAATGCCGGCCGGTCGCCGCGGGCGAGGCATCCAGGGCCTCCGCGAACGAGGCGCCCTCGTATTCGACCAGGCAGACTCGAATGCCGTGGAGGTCGGCGGCGTCGAAGATGAACTCGCGCACCGTGCCGGCCCGGAGTCGAGCGACCAGGCGCGCGCCCTGAGCTGTGAAATGCGCGGCGACCGCCTCGATGTCGTCGACTCGGAAGTGGACGTTGCGGAACCCCTCGCGCGCGCCCGGGACTTCGACGATCTCGAACAGGCCCGTCGTGTCCATCGCGAGTCGCACCTGATCGGGGAGCGAAGGCGCGGACGTGTCTGCTTCGTCGTCCTCATAGACGAGTTCATAGTCGACACCCGCGGTGAAGCTGCGGAACTCGACCCCGAAAAGTGCCGAGTACTTCGCGACGGCGCGATCCAGGTCGTGCACCACGAATCCGACCAGTTCCATCGATTCGATCTTCATGCCTGCTCCCGTCGTTGTGTGATCCACTCGAAACGGCTGTGGCGTTCCATGTGTAGGCAAACTAGCAGTTGCTTGGTTTCAGCGTTAGGCTGAGCCGAGGATCGAACTCGAAGGAGAGACGTGGCAATGACGGGAATCTGCCAAGGACGCGTGGCGATCGTGACGGGCGCCGGGCGCGGACTCGGGCGCGAGCACGCGCTCGAACTCGCACGGAACGGGGCGAAGGTCGTCGTCAACGACCTCGGTACGTCGCTCGGCGGCGACGGCACGTCGGTCGGCCCGGCACAGGAGGTCGTCGACATCATCCGGGCGGCCGGAGGCGAGGCGATCGCGAACGGCGCCGACATCGCTGATTTCCAGCAGGCGAAGCAGTTGGTGGATCAGGCCATCGAGACGTTCGGGCGCCTCGACATCCTCGTCAACAACGCGGGCTTCGTGCGTGACAGAATGCTCGTCAACGCCGAGGAGGACGAATGGGACGCCGTCATCCGGGTGCACCTCAAGGGCCACTTCGCGCCGCTGCGGCACGCGGCCGCCTATTGGCGCGGCGAGGCGAAGGCGGGGCGGATGCCCGCGGGGCGGGTGATCAACACGTCGTCGGGTGCGGGACTTCAGGGCAGCGTCGGGCAGGCCGCCTATTCGGCCGCCAAGGGCGGCATCGCCTCGCTCACGCTCGTGGCCGCGCAGGAACTCGCTCGCTACGGTGTCACCGTGAATGCAATCGCTCCCTCGGCCAGGACCCGGATGACCGAAGGGCCGTTCGCCGACGCGATGGCCGCGCCCGGCGAGGGATTCGACCGAATGGATCCCGCCAACGTCTCGCCCGTGGTCGCATGGCTCGCAAGCGATGACGCCGCCGATGTCACCGGGCGGGTGATCGAGGTCGAGGGCGGCCGCATCTGCCTCGAGGAGGGATGGCGCCATGGGCCGCTCCGCGACGCCGCACGGCGCTGGCAGGCCGACGAGGTCGGTGCGATCGTGCGTGCCCTCGTCGCCGAGGGCGTCGAGCCAGAGCCGGTGTACGGCGCATGAACGCCGGCGAGTGGGCCGGGCGCGCACTCGGAGAACGCACGGTCTCGTACGCCGAGCGCGACGTGATCCTGTATGCGCTCGCGGTCGGAGCGCCGGCCGACCGGCTCGACCTCGTGTTCGAGGACCGGCTTCGTGTGCTTCCCACGTTCGGCCTGACCCTCGCGCAGTGGGCGCCGGACATCCTCGCAGCCGAGGGTGCGTGGGACGACCGCTCGGTGCATGGCGCGCAGACCCTCGAGGTGCATGCGCCGCTGGCTCGTTCGGGGGAGCTCACGCTGGTGGCGCGCGTCGGCGAGGTGTGGGACAAGGGCTCGGCAGCCGTGTTCGAGATCGTGGTCGAGAGCGATTGCTTCACCGCGACCTGGTCGATCTTCGCGCCGGGCCGCGGCGGCTTCGGCGGCGAGCGGGGGCCGGGTCGGAGCAGTGCCGAGACCCGAGGCGAGCCCCGAGTCGGTACCCTCGCCACGGCAGCGAATCAGGCGGCGCTCTACCGGCTCACGGGCGATCGCCATCACATCCACATCGACCCCGGGGCATCCGCCCGCATCGGCCAGCCACGGCCCATCCTCCAGGGCCTGTGCACGCTCGCCGCCGCCACGCTGACGCTCGCCGACCTGTCGGGCGCTCACCCCGCCGAGCTCACCCGTCTCGACGGTCGCTTCAGCGGCCCGGTCGTGCCCGGCGACGAACTCACGGTGCGTTCGTGGCCGGATGCCTCGTTCGAGGTGCTGCGAGGCGACCATCCGGTCATCACCGATGCCAAGGCGGTGTTCGCATGACGCGGCGCGTGCTCGTCGCGGGCGGCACCGGCTTCATCGGCAGCCACGTGGCCGAGCGGCTCGCCCAGCGCGGCGACCGTGTCACCGTGCTCTCGCGCGGCGCGGCACGAGCCGAAGACCTGCCCGCGATCGGAGGGATGCCGCGCCTGGTCGGCGACTACACCGCCGGTGACCTCACCCCCCGGGACCTCGAGCACTTCGACGCGGTCGTCTTCGCGGCGGGTAACGATATCCGCCACGTCGCGGCGGACGCGGAGGATGACGCGTTCTGGCGCCGTGTGCAGCGCGACGGCGTACCAGCGTTCGCGGAGGTCGCGAAGCGCGCCGGCGTCGGGCGGTTCGTGCAGATCGGCAGCTACTACCACCAGTTGCATCCCGAGTGGGCCGAGACGATGCCCTATGTGGCCGCGCGTCGCGACGCCGACGAGGGTGCTCGTGCCCTCACCGGCGACGGCTTCGCCGCGATCACGCTCAACCCACCCTCGATCGTCGGCACGACACCCGGTCGCGGGCTGCGGCGATTCGCCCGCATGATCGCGTGGGTGCGGGGCGAGCTGCCCGAGCCCGAGCTGTTCGCCCCGACCGGAGGTACCAACTACATGTCGGTGCGCTCGCTCTCGCAGGCCGTCGCGGGCGCACTCGACGCGGGGGAGCCGGGCCGCGCGTACCTCGTCGGTGACGTGAACCTCACGTACCGCGACTACTTCCAGTTGCTCGCCGAGGCGGCCGGTTCGGCGAGGGTGATCGAGGAACGCGATGAGCCGCACCCGTTCCAGCCCGATCGTTTCATCGTGCAGGGGCGCGGCAACGTGATCGCGTACGAACCGGATGCCGCGGAGGTCGCGTTGCTCGGATACGACCGCGCCGACGTGCGACCGGCGTTGGAGCGCATCGTCAAGGCCGCCGACGCTGAGCGGGGCTGAGCGGGGGAATCATGCCGCTGGCGCCGCGTGCGAGAAGGAGAATGATGAGGTCGGAATTCCAGCTGGTCGCCCTCACCGGGGGAATCGGCGCAGGCAAGAGCACCGTCGCGCGGGCGCTCTGCGAGCGCGGCGCCCGGATCATCGATGCCGATGCGATCGCCCGAGACGTGGTGGACCCGTCCACGCGCGCGGGGCGTCGAGTGCTCCGCTCCCTCACCGACGTGTTCGGCGACGCGATCCTGCGTGACGAGGGCTCGCTCGACCGTGAGGCGATCGCCGCCCGCGTCTTCGAAGACCACGACAGGCGGGAGCAGCTCAACGCGATCATGCATCCGGCGATCCGCGACGCCACGGTGGAGGCCATCGCTGTCGAACGAGCGCAAGGAGGCGTGGTCGTGCACGAGATCCCGTTGCTCACGAAGGAGACCGGACCGCTGCCATGGCGTTACGACCTCATCGTGACGGTCGAGGCGTCGATCGACGAGCGAGTGCGTCGGCTCACCGAGATTCGCGGCTACGCGCCCGATCACGCCCGCGCCAGGATCAGCGCACAGGGCGATGAACAGGCGCGCACCGCGATCGCGGATGTCGTGCTGCGCAATGACGGCTCCCTGAACGACACGCTCTCGCACGTCGATGCGCTGTGGCGGCGACTCTCGGACTTGCCAAAGCAAGCGCTTGGTTATGATAGTCGTGAGTGACGAGGAGGTCAGTTATCAATGAAGATCGTCGTTCTGGTCAAGGAGGTTCCCGATACGTTCGGGGACCGCAAGCTCGACCTGGAGACCGGGCTTGCGGATCGTGCCGCAAGCGGGCCGGTGCTGGATGAGATCGGGGAGCGCGCGCTCGAGGTCGCGCTGAGTCATGCCGACAAGAACCCCGGTACCGAGGTCGTGGTGGTGTCGATGGCCCGCGAGGGGTCGGCGGCGACGATCCGGAAGGGCCTGGCGATGGGTGCGGCGTCGGCGGTGCAGGTCACCGACGAGGGCCTGCTCGGCGCTGATCTCGGTCTCACCGCCGAGGTGCTGGCCGCCGCGGTGAAGGTAACCGGGTTCGACCTGGTCATCGCGGGCAACCTGTCGACCGACGGGTCGGGCGGGGTGCTGCCCGCGATGCTGGCAGAGCTGCTTGATGTGCCGGCGGCCACGAGCCTGAACTCGGTGGAGATCTCCGATGGCCTGGTGTCTGGGGAGCGGGCGAGTGACGGGGCGACGATGCGCGTGACGGCGGAGCTGCCGGCGGTGATCTCGGTCACCGAGCGACTTCCCGATGCCCGGTTCCCGAACTTCAAGGGCATCATGGCGGCGAAGAAGAAGCCCTTCGAGACGTTGTCGCTGGCCGATCTCGATATCGATCCGGAGGATCCGGGCGCGGCGCGGTCGATCATGATCGGCGTCGCCGAGAAGCCGCCGCGGCAGGCGGGCGTGAAGATCTCCGACGAGGGCGACGCGGGTGAGCAGCTCGCCGAGTTCCTGATGACGAACCGGCTGGTGTGAAGGACGTGACGATGGCTGCCTACAACGACGATTCAATTCTGGTGCTGCTCGATGTGACCGCGTCGGGCGAGCTCGCCAAGAGCGCTGCGGGTCTGCTGGGTGCGGCGGCGGGCGTTGGCACGCCGGTGGCGTTGGCGGTGTCGGATGCTCCGGCGCTGGCGGGTGCCGCGGCCGCGCTCGGTGCGACCTCGGTGCTGGTCGCGACTCCGGGCGCCGGGCTGACGGTGCCAGTCGTGGATGCGCTGGTCGCGGCATCCGCCCTGGTGCGTCCCGATGCGATCCTGGTGTCGAACTCGATCGAGGGGCGGGAGGTCGCGGGCCGGTTCGCCGCACGTACGCGGTCGGGGCTCGCGGTCGATGCCGTCGGCGTGTCCCGCGACGATGAGGGCGTCGTCGCGCATCACTCGGTGTACGGCGGCGCGTACAACGTGGACTCCGCGGTCACGTTCGGCGCCCCGGTGATCACGGTGCGGCAGGGCGCCGTCGACGCGCGCGCCGACGCGGTCGCATCCCCGGTGGTCGAGCAGCTGGCCGTGACGCCGTCGGGCCGCAAATCGGCGACGGTGGTGTCGGTCGACGAGGCCGTGGTGTCGTCGTCGCGGCCCGAGCTGCGTGGCGCGGCGAAGGTCGTCTCTGGTGGTCGCGGGCTCGGTTCCGGAGAGAAGTTCGTGCTCGTGGAGGAGCTCGCCGACGCGCTGGGCGCGGCGGTGGGCGCGTCGCGTGCGGCGGTGGATGCCGGGTATGTGCCGTATGCGCATCAGGTGGGGCAGACGGGTGTGTCGGTCAGTCCGCAGTTGTATGTCGCGCTCGGCATCTCGGGGGCGATCCAGCACAAGGCGGGGATGCAGACCGCGAAGACGATCGTCGCGATCAACAAGGACGTGGATGCCCCGATCTTCGAGATCGCCGACTTCGGTGTCGTCGGTGACCTGTTCACCGTTGTGCCGCAACTGATCTCGGCACTGGACGCGAAGAAGAAGTAGGTATCGATGGCGACGTGCGCTCGGTCGGTTCGACGAGGTCTTCCGCGGTGGCCCGGCGGCGAAGCCTGGCCGCCCGCTGGTGAGACGCCCGTTGCCGTGGTCGACGGCGTCCCTGAGTCGGGTGCAACCGGGCCGCCGTCGATGAGGTCGGATGCCGCGGCGACCCAGCCGATGCCATCCGAGACGCTGGCCGGGCAGACCGAGACGGCACCGGGTGCGGAGCCCGTCGCGGAGGAGCCCGCTCTCGCGGCGCCTGCGGCTCCTGCGGCGACGGTGACGACGGCGGGTGGCTCGCGGCCGATCCGTCGTGGGTTGCCGAGGGTTGCCGGCGGTGAACCGTGGCCGCCGGCCGGCCTGGTCACCCTGCCCGCCGCCGCCACGGCGACCGGATCTGATTGCGCGCTTCGTCGAGGTCTGCCACGCGTCAAGGGCGGCGAGCCGTGGCCTCCGGCTGGGTTCCCGCCCGCAACGGCGGCACCCGAGCCGGCCACTCCGGCGGCGTTGGAACCGGTCGTTCCGGTGGCGGCGCCTGCGCCCGCCGCGCGCGCGCGACCCGCCCGCACCGGCCTCCCACGACCGGCCGCGGCAACCGCCCCTGCCGTGCAGTCCGCGGCACCCGAGCCCGTCACGCAGCCCTCGGCCGCGGCATCCGTCGCCACCGCCACCGCCACCGCTTCCGCCGCGCAGCCGACGCGCGCACCGCTCGCCCGGACGACCGCTCCGGCCCGTCCTGCGGCGCCGGCTCGCCCGACGGTGCCGACTCGCCCGGAGGCGCGACCAGCCGCTGCGCCCGCGAGGGAGCCCGTCCGGTTCGACGCGGTCAACCGGAGCGGGCTGCTGGGCGCGGTGATCGTCGGTGGGTTCGGCCTGCTGCTGGCGGCGACGGTCGCGGTGGTCGGGGCATCCTGGTTTATGAGTTCCCCGGCCGGGCAGGACTTCCTGGCTGCGTTCCCGGGCGAGTACCACCTGCCCGAGGGCGGCGCCGAGCCGGGGTTCCCGGCGTGGGTGCAGTGGCAGCACTTCTTCAACGTGTTCCTGATCGTGCTGATCATCCGTAGCGGGTTGCAGGTGCGCACCGAGAAGAAGCCGTCCGCGTACTGGACACCGAGGTGGTCGAGGGGCGGGCAGGGAAAGATCAGCCTCGCGCTGTGGTTCCACCAGTCCCTCGACATCCTGTGGCTGATCAATGGCGTGGTGTTCGTGGTGCTGCTGTTCGTCACCGGGCACTGGGTACGGATCGTGCCGACCAGTTGGGAGGTGTTCCCGAACGCGATCTCGGCCGGGTTGCAGTACCTGTCGCTGGACTGGCCCACCGAGAACGGCTGGGTGAACTACAACAGCCTGCAACAGCTGATGTACTTCATCACGGTGTTCATCGCCGCACCGCTCGCGGCCATCACCGGGGTGCGGATGAGCGGGCTGTGGCCGAAGAACGCGAAGACCCTGAACCGGATCTACCCGGTCGAGTGGGCGCGCGCGATCCATTTCCCGGTGATGCTGTACTTCGTCGCGTTCATCATCGTGCACGTCGCCCTCGTGTTCGCGACCGGCGCGCTGCGCAATCTGAACCACATGTACGGCGGCTCCGATGTCGTGAACTGGGCCGGGTTCTGGACCTTCTTCGCCTCCCTGGTGATCATCGTCGGCGGATGGATCGCTGCCAGGCCGTTCGTGCTGGCCCAGATCGCGAAACTCTCGGGCAAGGTCACCGCCCGCTGAGCTTCGTCACGGACCCCCATCCGCGCCGTCCAGACCGGGAACGGCTCGTCCACGCGAAGCATCGACGCCGCGCAGCAAAGATGAAGACGACGGCACTTGATGCGCGCACGCTTATTCAACGAATATCGACCCGAACTCACTCCAGACGTTCCCAGCCACCTCGAGTAGAGTCGCCAACGCAACATCCGTTCTCTCAAGGAATCCCGGGCCAGTCCGAGACCATCCGAGACTTCGGGTTCGAGAAGAAGGACTCGACAACCATCCCGTCGCCTCCGTGGTGTCGCGGGTTCGAGTCCCGCCCTCGCTACTAGAAATCATCGGTTGACCAGGGGTTTCGTGTCCTAGACAAAGGGACAGGACTCGATGGGTTCAAACGTTCACTCGACAGCGACCGCGTTTTGCGGCCTTCACGGAGAAGATGTTCGACCCATCCCGGGTGTTCTGGAACGACCTGGAACACCTCAGTGCATGGACACTGAACGATTCTCCGGGCTCGGCACGCACCGGCGATGACATCAAAGGGGCCGAAGCCCGACGGTCAAGTGCGCGACCTGATCGAAGTCATGCTCGGCACCGCCACTCGAATCGGCGAGACCCTGGCCCTGCGCAAATGCGACGTGGTCGTGTCCATCCGCATGGCCGTCGCTCCCGGTTTCGCGCTCACCGTCGACGCGGCGGCCGTGCTGGGCTGGGAACCGGCGTACTCACATCGGTCGACTATGCACTGGTGACCGAGGTCCTTCCCAGCGCCGCCGACATCGGCAGGGACGTCGGGATCATCAATCTCGCGATCGGCCTCCCGAACGTGCTCGCACCTGTGGTCGCCGCGTTCGCCGTGCAGGCGCTCGGCGGTTATGCCGCGCTCTATCTGGTGGCGTCGGCGCTGGCGGCGATCGGCGGAATCCTCGTGTACCGCATCCGGTCGGTGCGATGACGGGTCCCGGGTCGCCCCGACGGGCTACGGCTTCCCGAGGATGCCGTCGCCGCCTTCGACGTTGAGTAGCGTTCCGGTGATGTAGCTCGCCTGGGCGGAGCAGAGCCAGACGACGGCCGCAGCCTGCTCTTCGGGTTCGCCCATTCGCCGCATCGGGATGGAGGCGGCGACCGCGTCGTACGCGTCGGGGGAGGACGCCTTCCAGTTCCGCAACGCGGTCGTGAGGGTCGCCCCGGGGCAGATCGAGTTGACGCGGATGCCCTTGGCGGCGTACTCGAGCGCGGCGGTCTGGGTCATCCCGTTCACCGCCCACTTCGATGCGACGTAGGCGGACAAGCCCGGGCTCCCGTTCTTTCCGGCCATCGATGCGGTGTTCACGATGGCACCGGAACCCTGCTTCTCCATTTGACGGAGTTCGTGCTTCATGAACGTCATGGTGCCGAAGACGTTGACGGAGAAGACTCGCTCCCAGGCGGCGCGATCCTGGTCCGCGAACGGCGAGTTCGCGGTGCCGATGCCGGCGTTGTTGTGAGCGAAATCAAGCGATCCCCAGAGTTCGACGACTCGGGCGACGGTCTCCTCTGCCACAGATTCGAGCGAGGCATCGCCGATCAGGGTCTCGAACGTGCCGCCGGTCTCGCGGATCAACCGAGCGGTCTCTTCGAGACCTTCGGGCGCGATGTCCGAGATCAGCACGCGTGCGCCGGCCGCCGCGAACGCCAGGGCGCTGGCCCGTCCGATCCCGTCGCCTGCTGCGGTCACGAGACCGTTCTTTCCAGCGAGTCCGAGCGAGTTCGTCTCAGTCATTCGCGTACTCCTGTTCTGTGAAGCGACGCGCAGGGGAGGGCGGCACCGCAGGGCTGCAGACCACGCTACGCCTCGTAGCGCAGGCCATGGCCGAACCGGAAGGTCGGTTCGGCGGTGTCGAACGGGACGTCGGTGCGGCTGGCGATCACGGCGTGCATCGACTGCGGAAGATCGAAGGGGAGTGAGCCCAGCGGACCGCGGTCACCGAACAGCACCCGGAGCAGTGCTGTGTCGGATGCCCCATAGCTTCCGATCATGGCGGCCGCGGCGTGCTCCAGCCCTCCGAGCACAGCTGGCCGTTCGAGATAGACGTCGATCACCGTGGGCACGGCAGCGGCGATTCCGTTCAGCCGTTCGAGTTCCTGTTCGGGGAACTCGAGTGATCCGGCGTGGAAGTAGGCTTCGAACCCGTTCGTCCGGGGCTCGTAGGGGGCCTTGATGCGCAGGATCGCGACATCCGCTTCGTCAGGGGTTGCGACGACGGTCGCGTACTCGCGAAGTTGCTTGTCGTCCACACC
The DNA here is from genome assembly GCF_042720415.1 of Agromyces sp. NPDC058484. Taxonomy (NCBI): domain Bacteria; kingdom Bacillati; phylum Actinomycetota; class Actinomycetes; order Micrococcales; family Microbacteriaceae; genus Agromyces; species Agromyces sp. NPDC058484. Next base: position 73,372 of record NZ_JBHXMP010000021.1, read on the forward strand.
TTCGGTGTAGGCGCGGATGCCCCGGCCAAGGGGGAGTGTCCGGCCCCTGTTGGTGAGCAGAGTGAGTGAATCGCTCTGCGCGTCGAGCCCTTCTGCGACGAAGTCGGCGCGGCCCACGATCGCCTGCGCGCGCTCTGTGTCGACGAAGGGGTGGTCGAACAGGCCGAGCGTGAACTTCTCGCGCAGCAGACGCCGCACCGAGATGTCGAGGCGCGCGCGGTCGAGCTTGCCGGCGTCGACCAGTTCGAGGAGGAGGTCGGTGCACAGTTCGCCGCCGAACTGATCGGCGCCGGCGTCGAGGATCTTCAGCATCCGTTCCGCCGGCGTGAGGTGCTCGACGCCCCAGGCTTTGGCCGACATGAGGGGTGAATCGGTGATCAAACCCCAGTCGGTGCAGACGATGCCCTCGAATCCGAAGCGCTCGCGCAGCAGACCGTGCAGCACCGATCGATTGAAGCCGAAACCGACCTCCTCGTAGTGTGTCCCCACCGGCATGCCGTAGTACGGCATCATCTGCGAGACGCCGGCATCGATGGCCGCCGCGAACGGCTTGAGGTGGTATTCGAAGTTGTCGCCCGGGTAGACCTGCTCGCGCCCGTATGCGAAATGCGGGTCCTCGCCGTCCTTCTGCGGTCCGCCGCCGGGGAAGTGCTTGGCCATGGTGGAGACCGACTCGGTTCCGAGGTGCTCGCCTTGGAACCCGCGGATGTACCCGGTCACGAGCCGTGACGTCAGGTCGGCGTCTTCACCGAAGGTCGCGTTGATCCGCGACCAACGCGGCTCGGTGCTGAGGTCGATCTGGGGATGCAGCGCGACGCGCAGACCGACCGCCAGGTACTCCTGCCGCGCGATGTCGGCGAACCGTTCCACGCGCTCGGCCGACCCGATGGCGGCCAGGCCGAGCGATTCCGGCCATTGCGAGAACGGGCCAGCGAGCATGGACGCGCCCGGGTTGTCAGTGAACGAATGGCGGGGGTCGGTCGAGAAGGCGATCGGGATGCCGAGCGGCAATTCGCGGGCGAGATGCTGCGCAGCGTTCTGCCACTCCGCGAACTCGCGCCCGCTCGGCGCCGATCCGAGCAGGTTGAAGTGATTCATCCGTCGGTCATGGATCAGATTCGCCACCGAGGGCAGGCCGAACATGGCGTTCGGCTCGGTGAGCTCCTGGACGGCCACCATCGTGTGGAAGAGGAGACCGGCCTTGTCGGCGTCGTCCATGCGGGAGAGGAGGTCCTCGACGCGGTTGTCGATTGAAACGGACGCGTCCTGGTACGGGAAGCGCGCTGGGCTGGCGTAGGCAGTCATGTTCAGGTCAGCTTCCCGTTGGTCAGGCGGCTTCGTCCTCGGCGTCTGCCCATTCGATCTCTGTCGACTTGAACCAGTTCCACCCGCGTGCGTCCCACACGACCGACAGCGCTGCGAGGCGGTCGGCGTATCCGGTCCATTCGGTGTCGCCGGTGGGTCCCCAGGCCTTCTCGGCGAGGCCGCCGAGGCGGGGCAGGAGCATGAACTCGAGTTCTTCGCGGGTGGCGATGGTCTCGCACCAGATGGCGGCCTCCACGCCCGCGATCTGGTCGTCGGATGCCACACCGGGGGTGTCGTCGACCGGATCCCACTCGACGCCCTCGCGAACCGACATGGGTGGGTAGACGGGCAGGCCGACGTGGGCGCGCATTTCCTCTTGTGCGGGGTCGGTGGATGTCACGGCGTGGGGGCGATCGAAGTACACGCGGCTCGT